>JAZOMS010000266.1:0-3378 GCA_045654145.1 Alistipes sp.
TCTCGGTGGCTCGTGCGACTTTTGTCGCACGCCCTCCCCCAGCCACCGAGAGTGCTTTTTTGTTATAATATAGAATCATGAATTTTCAGTTTTTGTTTTTCTCGCAAAGAATTGCTATATTTGTCAAAAGATGAAGATTCAGAGCACCATAGCGCACTCGGAGCAGCAGTTTCGCAATATCAAAAAGCGCGACGAATTCCTCTCATAATCGCCCGCGAACGCCTCTCGGCGCGTGGGACGAACTCTCTTTTTCTCATATTATAGCAACTTCGGAATGACCCTCGCCAGCGAGCAATGGGTGTGTTGAGTATAGTTGTAATAATCTGAAAATCAATCTATCAACCAAATAAAACTACAAAAAACATTTTTTGAACTATGGAACTTCCCTATGCAGAATCCTACCGTATTAAGATGGTAGAGCCGTTACGTCGCAGCACCCGCGCCGAGCGCGAGCAGTGGATTGCTGAGGCACATTACAACCTCTTTGGCCTGCGCAGCGAGCAGGTCTTCATCGACCTGCTGACCGACTCGGGCACGGGCGCAATGAGCGACCGTCAGTGGTCGGCAATTATGCTCGGCGATGAGAGCTACGCAGGTGCAAAATCGTACTACAATATGAAGCAGGCGATCAAGGATATCCTTGGTTTCGACTACTTCCTGCCCACACATCAGGGTCGCGCGGCTGAGAATGTTCTCTATTCGACCATCATCAAAGAGGACGACGTGCTGCCCGGCAACTCGCATTTCGACACCACGAAGGGTCATATCGAGTATCGTCGTGCCCACGCTATCGACTGCACGATCGACGAGGCGAAGGACACCCAGCTCGAAATTCCGTTCAAGGGTAACCTCGATCCCGCTAAGTTGGAGGAGGTGTTGAAGACCTATCCAAAGGAGCGTATCCCCGCTGTGGTACTGACGGTTACGAACAATACGGCAGGTGGTCAGCCCGTTTCGATGGCAAACATTCGCGAGGTGTCGGCCTTGTGCCGCAAGTATGGTGTGCTGTTGCAGATCGACTCGGCTCGCTTTGCCGAGAATGCCTATTTCATCAAGAAACGTGAGGAGGGTTATGCCGACAAGTCGATCAAGGAGATCGTGCGCGAGATGTTCTCGTATGCCGATATTATGACGATGTCGTCGAAGAAGGACGCTATTGTCAATATGGGCGGTTTCGTGGCGTTCCGCGACGAGGCTTTGTGGCGTCGTTGCCAGATGTTCTGCATTATGAATGAGGGTTATATCACCTATGGCGGTATGTCGGGACGTGATATGAATGCGCTGGCTGTTGGTCTTGACGAGGGTACTGAGTTCGACTACCTCGAGACTCGTATCGGTCAGGTTGAGTATCTGGGTAAGAAACTCGACGAGTATGGTATTCCCTACCAGCGTCCCGCAGGTGGCCACGCCATCTTCGTTGATGCTCGCAAGGTGCTGCCCAATGTGCCGAAGGAGGAGTTTACAGCTCAGACTCTGGGTGTTGAGCTCTATTTGGAGGCAGGTATTCGTGGTGTTGAGATCGGTGCTATTTTGGCCGACCGCGACCCCATTACCCGCGAGAATCGCTATCCTGAGCTCGAATTGTTGCGCTTGGCTATTCCGCGTCGCGTCTATACCAACAACCATATGGACGTAATCGCTGCCGCTTTGAAGAATGTCTATGATCGTCGTGAGGAGATCACTCGCGGTTACGTAATCACTCGTGAGCAACCCATTATGCGCCACTTCACCGTTGAGTTGGATCGCGCTAAGTAGGTCGATTCTCTCAGCATTAAACTAAACGCACCCCGACCATCGCGGTACGGGGTGCGTTGCTTATTAATAAATAGGTATGCCTATTTCTGTTTAGCCACAGCCTCCATTTCTGCTACCTTCGCACCCTCGTTGAAGAGTGTGAGGTGGTTGCCATCGATCGAGTAGGTGTTCACCTCGAAGAGCATCTTGACAAACTCATCTTCGAGCTCGATGTTGGGGCACGCCATCTGAGTCATACCCATCGGCGAGATAACGAGAGTATCCAGATCGCCGATACGGTAGTTGCCAAAGAAGGTGTTGCAAGCACCAACGCCAGTCAATCCATTCTCCTCGGTCAGTGTGAAGAAGAAGGTCTCGGGCTCGGCCGAAAATTCGGGGTTGCTCTGACCGCGTAACTCAACGAGCTTCCACTCGGTGTTCTCGATCGTTACGGGCTGCTCGGTCGAGCAAGCCACCATAGTTGCAGCTGTAATCATTGCCAATATAACTCGTTTCATAATCATCTGTTTTTTGTAGTGAAATCAACAAGAGCCAAACTACTCGGTGGCGTTTGGCTCTTGTTGTCTATTCTTAGCTTCGGACAGCTCCGTTAGTACTCCATCTTAGCCATTCGCTGGTAGGTAGCGTAACGCCACTTAGCGTTCTCCTCAGCTGCTGCGAACAGTTCGTCGGCCTCAGCGGGGAATGCCTTTTTGAGCGAAGTGTAGCGCACCTCCTTCATCAGGAAGTCCTGGAACTTCGACCAATCGGGCTCCTTCGAGTCGTAAACGAACGGATTCTTGCCCTCCTTCTCCAAATCGGGATTGAAGTGCCACAAGTGCCAGTAACCGCACTCAACAGCCTGCTTGCCAACGGTCTGGGTGCGGGTCATACCGCCCTTGATACCGTGGTTGATACAGGGTGCATAGGCGATGATCAGCGAAGGACCGTTGTAAGCCTCAGCCTCCTTCAATACGTTGAGCAACTGTGCCTGCGATGCACCGATCGAAACCTGAGCTACGTAAACGTAGCCATAGGTCATTGCGATTGCACCGATATCCTTCTTGCGAATACGCTTGCCGCTCGATGCAAACTTAGCCACAGCACCTACGGGGGTCGACTTCGACGACTGACCGCCGGTGTTCGAATAAACCTCAGTATCGACGATCAGAATATTCACGTCCATACCCGACGCCAGCACGTGATCCACGCCACCGAAACCGATGTCGTAACCCCAGCCGTCGCCACCGATGATCCACTGCGACTTCTTCTTCAAGTAGTCCTTCATCGAGAGCAGCTCCTTGCAACCCTCGCAGCCGCAAGCCTCCAACATCGGAACAATCTTCTCGCTCACCTCGGCGCTCTTTGCGGTCGAGTAGCGTGCGTCGATCCACTCCTGCATCGTCGCCTTCAACTCCTCCGAGCAGCAGTCGCACTCGGCCATCATCTCGCGCATCTTGGCCTCAACCTTGTCGCGCAACTTCTCGGCACCTACGTGCATACCCAGACCGAACTCGGCATTATCCTCGAACAGCGAGATTGCCCAAGCAGGACCGTGGCGCTTCTGGTTGGTGCAGTAGGGGGTCGAGGGAGCCGAACCCGAGTAGATAGAGGTACAACCCGTAGCGTTGGCAACCATCATCT
>JAZOMS010000267.1:0-2073 GCA_045654145.1 Alistipes sp.
ATTGTAATCATTACAATACAATATTTGCACATCGTGTGCGAGCACAAGTGGTCGCGCGCGAGGAGGGCGAATTATGTTTTGGTAGAGTAAATAATTTTTATAACTTTGTAAGTTATAAACAACATCGCAATGCTCGAAAAACTCGCTAAACAGACCGCCATATACGGCATCAGCACAATCATCGGTCGCTTCCTAAGCTACCTGCTGACGCCGTACTATACCCGCGTTTTCGGGCAAGCAGACTATGGCATAATCACTGATATATACGCACTTATACCCTTTGCGCTGGTCGTACTGACGATGGGTATGGAGTCGGGCTACTTCCGTTTTGCGGCTAAGGCCGATGCGGCAGGTGGCGACGTGCGTGCCGCGAAAAAACGCTTATTCTCAACCGTTTGGGGCATAACGTCGCTGGCGGCAGTTGCATTCTTTGCAGCGGTGGCGGCACTGCGTGAACCAATCGCCCGCGCGATGGGCGAGGCATACGTTGCGCACCCCGAATATGTGGTTTTGGTGGGTGCGATTGTGATGTTCGACGTTGCGAGCTGTATCCCCTTCTCGCGCCTGAGGGAGCAGGGTCGCGCGGGGCGTTTCGTGACGCTCAAAATGGTTAACATCGTGTTACAGACGGGATTAGCATTTGCGTTTGGCGCGATGGGTCTGTTCGCAACCGAGTTCGGTGTGGGTTGGGCATTTGTTGCCAATTTGGCGGCGAGTGTGATCACTTTTGCCTTGATTCTACCCACTACGGAGCGCACCGTACCGAAGGTCGATTGGTTGTTGCTGGCGACCATTTTCAGCTACTCGTTGCCTCTGCTGGTGAGTGGCGTGGCGGGTACGGCAAACGAGTTTATCGACCGCCAGATGATCAAGTACCTCGTGCCTGAAAATGCTATGGCTCAGCTCGGTATCTATGGCGCGATTACCAAAATTGCGGTGGTGATGATGCTCTTCACGCAGATGTATCGCCTGGCGGCCGAGCCATTTTTCTTGGCAAATTATCGCAAGGATGACTTCAAGGCGATGAATGCCGCTGCACTGAAATACTACATCATCGCATCGATGTTGATCTTCCTCGGCATCGCACTTTTCAAGGACATTTTTGCGTTGATCGTGGGGCGCGACTTCCGTCAGGGGATCTTCATTCTGCCGGTGGTGCTGGGTGCAAATGTGCTCAGCGGTGTGTGGCTCAACCTCTCGTTCTGGTACAAACGCGAGGAGCGCACGTGGCTGGCGATCGCCGTAACGTTTGTAGGCTTGATTTTCACGGTGTTATGCAACGTGGCTTTGGTGCCGAAATATGGTTACTACGGTGCGGCGTGGGCACGTTTGGCGAGCGAGGCGGCGATGGTTGCGGTCAGCTATTGGCTCAATCGCAGGTACTACCCGACGCCCTATCCGATGGCGCGAATCGTGGAGTATGTAGCTGTGGCTCTGGCGGTTTATGCGCTGAGCGTGGCGGGTGAGCGAACGATCGGAGCGGTGGGTGCGCAGTATGCCCTCAATGCACTGCTGGTCGGCTCGTATGCGCTCTACGTGGTGCGCCGCGAGAAGATTGATGTGGCGGCAATGGTACGCTCGATTTTACGACGTGGTTAGAAAAATTTTTTGGAACAATGACGACAAAAGCGAAGATAAAACTTGCAGTCTATGCACTGAGCCTCGTGCTCTTCACCTTAGGCGTTGCGGCGCTGCGCTGGGAGGGTCGCGAGCGCACCGTAGGTCTTGCGGTGAGCTTTGCGGGATTGATCGCCGTGGCTGTGATTCAAACGATACGAAACAAGAAAAAACAATAGACAGACTATGTTGAAAGTGAAAGTTATCAACCGTTCGCGCTTCGATCTGCCGCGCTATGCTACGCCCCTCTCGGCGGGTATGGACGTGCGCGCCAACATCGACGAGGCGGTGGTTTTGCGCCCATTGGAGCGCGCAATGATCCCCACGGGACTCTCGATTGAGTTGCCCGAAGGTTACGAAATGCAGATCCGCCCGCGTAGTGGCTTGGCGGCAAAGCACGGCATTACGGTGCTCAATTCGCCCGGCACGATCGACGCCGACTATCGTGGCGAGATT
>JAZOMS010000268.1:0-5706 GCA_045654145.1 Alistipes sp.
GTGTTTGAGGTGTCCGATCTCGTGTCCGATCACTGCGAAAACCTCCTCGTCGGTCATTGCGTCCATCAGACCCGAATAGACGCGAATACTGCCGTCGCCACAAGCGAAGGCATTGACCTCGTTGGTCTCATAGACCTTGAAATTGAGTTTCAATCCCTCGGCGCCTTTGAGGTTTTTGGTCAGTTTGTTCAGTCGCTGGGTGTACTTCGAGTTCGATGCAGCGATCTTGTTCTGCTGATCCTGATAGACCATATATTCGCTACACATTTGCGCCACCTGAGCGTCGGTTATCGACATCGAGGCCGCGATATTGGCACCTGCACTGAGCAGTTTCGAAGTGTTGAGCGAGCTGCACGCACTCATCATCAGCGGGCAAAGCAGAATTACGAGAAGTCGTTTCATAATCGTGAGTTTTAGTTTTGTTCCAATGCACAAATATAATATTTTTTCGAGAAAAAACTCACTCTCGATTTAACTTTTCGTATCTTCGTGCGTCATATAGTCAAAAGCACTGCTGAACTAAACCGATGACAACGACTCACGACACTACGCTCCCAGCCTGCTCCCAACTACGCGACGAGGCCACTCGCAACGAGGCCTTCGATCGTCTGGTTGGTGCACTGCTACGACCAATCTATTGGCACGTGCGACGATTGGTTGTCGAGCACGACGAGGCGGAGGAGATCACGCAGGAGGCATTCGTGCGAGCCTTCGAGCAGTTCGATCAATTCCGTGGGGGCGACGGTGAGTTGCGATCGTGGATCTACCGCATTGCCACTAATTTGGCTCTCAGTGCGTTGCGACGGCGGCGACGGTCGATCTTTACGTCGATTGATCGGGTGAGCCGTGAGCTTGCGGACCGCGTAGCCGACTGCTCGCCTCCCGATGCCGGCGAGCGATTGATCGAGTTCCAGCGGGCGGTGTTGGAACTGCCGACCAAGCAACGATTAGTCTTTAATTTACGCTACTACGATGATTTTAGCTATGCCCAGATAGCCACCGCGACAGGGCAGAGCGAGCAGGCTGCCAAGACCTGCTACCATTACGCGGTGAGACGATTGAAAGAACAACTTAATGATTGGCAGATATGAGTAACCTGAACAGAATTGATCGACGAATGCCCTATCGCACCTCCGAGGTGGAGTTCGAAGCGATGGCGGAGCGTATTCGCCTGCGCACCACAGCGCGTGTTGAGGTCCCCGCAAAGCCTGAATATCGACGCCCCTCGTTGCAATTGGCATTTGCGACGGCGGTCGCAGTGATTGTGGCGGTTGTGGGTACTTGGTTTGCCATAGCTGAGCCCGAGCCGCAGCCGACGCTTGCCGAGCTGTTGGCAACAGCGTCGCCCGAAACCCTGCGCGAGTTGGCGGCAACGAACTACGACGATATTATTTTCAACCAACAAATCTAACACTACACACACAATGAAACGTATCTATTTAATACTCATCGCAATATTTTGCACCGCCAGCGTGGCTTTCGCCGTTGAACCTATGGCCGAAGTGCCTCAGACTCCTGATGAAATCCGTGCTGCGGCGCGCGAGCAGGTAATCTCGTCGCTCAATCTCTCGAAGGAGGTCCGTAAGAAGTTTGAGCCGATCTATGATGAGTATCGAGCTGCTTTGGCCAAGGCGACTCGCACGGCTAACAAGCAACTCGACGAGGTTACTCCGCTCAATGGTATGAAGGTCAATCTGATGAATGTGGCGGCTACGGCTGAGGTCAAGTTGGACTATATCGACCGCTTTGCCGAGCTGCTGTCGAGTGCTCAGATTCACCAACTTTACAACTCGGAGGGCGCTTTGGCTTGGACAATCCGTCAGAAGGCGAGCGTCGGTTTCGATGGTAATGTGTCGATGAATGGCAATATTTTCTATCTCGATAGCGCTCTTTATGGACAGTTGACGAACAACCTCGAAACGCTTGACTATGTGAGCAATGCAATGAGTGATCCCCGCACCCGTGTCTATGTCATTGGCGATGATGGTAAGCTGCTACCCATCGAATCAACTCCCGCACCCGAAGTCAAGCAACAATACTATCGCTTGAATGGTAAGCGCACGCCTCTCGTGTCGCCTATGGGTCAGATTGTCGAGAGCGACTTCGGCAAGATTGTGAACTATCACACCCTGAGTGTCGATGGCCGAATCAAGGTTATGATCGACCCGTCGGCAACCTCGCTCAAAGTTCGTTGCGATCGTGCATTTATTGGTGGCGTGAAGTACGAGATGAAGAGTGGAGAGCTCTCGCTGTCGATTGATCATAAGAAATATCCTGCTTGGTCGGGCGATCCGCAGTTTGAGGTCTATGTTCCCTTCTCGTCGCACCTGAGCCGAATCTCGGCCAACAACTCTGCTTCGGTACAGATCAAAAGTTCGCTTCGTGCCGATGTGCTCACCATCGACATCAACAACCGCAGCTTGTTCTCTGCCGAGAAACTCTATGCTCAGAAGGTTACGGTCAATGCCAACAATTACAGTAAGTTCGACGCCAGCGTCCTCACGACCAACCGCGATCTGCGAGTGATGGACAACGGTATGGTGCTCTACAACGTCAATAATCGCGCGGTGGTTAACGGTAGAGTAGTTACTCGCACCTTTGTTGCTAAGGCTAACAACTATGCGGACTTGAACGTCGGTGTGGAGAGTTACAATGCACGCTACGTACTCAACAATCGAGTTGAGCTAAATGGCGACATAGCGGCTCACACGTTACGTATGGAACTCAACAACTATTCGGAAGTTCGTTCATCTCAGATCACCTTCAACCAGAGTGCTGTTTTTGAGCTCAACAATCGCTCAAAGATTGCTGGCGATAAGATGTCGGGCGAAAAACTCTCAGTCAAGCTCGAAAACTACTCGAAACTCAACATCGGCTCAGGGCGTGTGAGCGAGGGATTTGTGTCGTTGTCGGGACGCTCGGAGTGTATTGCGCCCAATTTCAATATGTATAATTTTACGGTTGGAGCGAACGACTACTCGACGGCCGATGTTTATAGCACGGGCAAGTTGCGCTTGGTTACAACTAATCAGAACGCCCGAATCAATTACAGTGGCAACTGCAAGGTCGTAACCGAATCTCCGACGATCCAGCGCCGATAGCACTTAGTAGATTGAAAAAGCCACGCTCCGAAAAGCGCGGCTTTTTCGTTTGCTGAGTATTGCGAAACTTACCTTTTCTTTGCAAGTACCTCACACTTGTCGATCTCATTGCCATTGCGATCGAGGAGTGTCAGCACCATACGTTTCTTGTTGGCAGCGAGGTGGATTGCGCCAACGGTCTGCGGACCTTCGTACCACGTGTGGCGAATCTTATCCTCGTTCTGCTGGGGCATCTCCTTGATTGCCTGACCGCGCTCGTTGTCCGACGAGGGCACCTGAACATAGACCGTGCCGCGTGTGCCGTCGGTCGCCTCGCCAGCATAGAGAGGTGCAGTGCGCACGTAGATATGGTTGTTGCCCGCCAGCGCAAGATCGACGCCCAACTCGTCGAACAGCTCGCACCAACGACCATATTGCGAGTCGCGTCCGTCGTGCCCGAAGAACCACTGATAGTGCTCACATACAATCACATAGCGCGCCTTGTTTTGCTCGACAACCTTGCGTACCCACGCCTGAGCTTCGGCCAGCCCCTCCTTGCTGCGCATCACCTCGCTATTGAGCATAATGAATAGCGCGTCGCCATAGTAGAAGTAGTAGCAAACGCCCATCTCATTGCCGTAACCATTTCGAGGATAGAAATTTGCATCGCGGATAAATGCGTTCGACTGCCCATTGACACGGGTCATATTGTCGTGGTTGCCATTGACGCCTGCCCACATATAGTCGTGGAAGGGTTTGCGCGAGTAGAGATCCGACCAAAATGAGTAGCTGCCACCCCAAGCGGTGATGTCGCCGAGATGCAGTACCCAATCAATCGAAGGGTCGTATTTCTCGACTGTCGAGATCATCGCCATACCTGCATCGACACGGTGGGGCAGCGGGGTGTAGGCGTGGAAATCGGCAATCACGCACGCACTCCACTCCTTTGCGCCCGAGGTGCGGAAATGGCGCGGTTCGCTCCACTCATCGCCCGCACCGATCGAATACATATAGTCGGTATTTGGACGCAAACCGCTGAGTGTTGCCTCGCACTTGATGAATTGCGCATCTTCGTTATATGTCTTGCCTTGTGGCGTTTTCGACGAGATGCCGTCGTAGGTGATGCAGAGGTGTGTCGTAGCCTCGACCACGCGGGCGCGTTTCCAATCGACGTCGCCGATACGTGTATAGCGCACCGATGTTGCCTTCGAGAGGGTATCGATGCCCCAACTGATATTGATGCTGTTTCTGGTGTTCTGATCGGGGCAAGCCACCACCGTAAACGGACTTGCGGGCAGTTGCGCAGCGAGAGTGCTGACGGTGAGAACCGCCACGAGAGTTGAGATTAAGCGTTTCATTGTTTGTAGTTTTTTGTTGATTCTTTGAGGACAAAATTAATATTTTTTACGATTTTTTGGTCGCTCGCGGCACAAAATTGATTAATTTTGCGTCTACCAAGATAAAACCTCAAACTTAATACGATGATGAAACGGATTTTTGTAGCTCTGCTTTTCGCACTGTTGGCTCTTTCGGTAAGTGCGCAGAATGATTCGATTAAGACTGAACGACGTGCTCCCTATCGCGGAGATGTTGCGGCAAGTGCGTTTGTCATTCCTATGGCAGGCGGTAGTTATGCCTTTGAAACGACACACGGTGTGGTGCTTGGTCGTCGTGATCTCGGTTTTGTGGGAGTGGGTTTGAAATATACGTGTTACGACTTTGGTCGTCATAATGATGCTGACCCAAACAAAAGCCTTCCGAGTCTGCGCTTTTACACGGGGTATGTGCGTGGTAAGTATGTCGTTCCAAGCAAAAAGATGAAGGTCAATTTCTTCGTGTCGGGTGATGTCGGTCTGAGTTTATCGAAAAGCTATAACCTTGAAACACACACTGCGCGACATTGCGCTGGTGTCTATGCCAACGGTGATCTCGGTATGGCGATTAGGCTCCACAAACAACTCACGTTAGATATTTCGGTCGGAATGTGGGGAGTGTTGGGCGAGTGTGGCTCGCCCCATCTCAAAATCGGATTCTCGTTCTAAGTGGATAGAGTCGCACGCTTCGGGGTGCGACTTTTTGTTTGGTGCGGGGGATCTCATCATTGGCGGGTGGGGGGCGCGGCTGGAAGGCGACCCGCCAATGATGACGAAATCAAAGATTTCGGATTAATTGAATTTTGAATCATTATTTTTGTTATCTTTGCAAAAATATAAACCAACGAACAATGAAAATCTTGATTCTCAATGGCCCGAATCTCAATTTGCAGGGCCGACGCGATACCGACATCTACGGCACCGAAACCTTCGAGGAGTTTATCGAGCGTCTGCGCACGGCGTTCTCGGAGTGTGAGGTGGACTATTTTCAATCGAATATCGAGGGTGAGCTGATTGACCAACTGCACCGCTCTATCGGTTGCTACGATGGCGTGGTGCTCAATGCGGGCGGCTATACCCATACGGCCGTTGCGTTGGCTGACGCTGTTGGAGCGGTTTCGACACCTGTGGTCGAGGTGCATATCTCGTCGATTCTGGCACGTGAGGAGTTTCGCCACGTGTCGCTCATCGCACCGCGTGCCATCGGGTCGATAATGGGCTTCGGGCTGGATTCCTACCGACTCGGAATGTTG
>JAZOMS010000269.1:0-5808 GCA_045654145.1 Alistipes sp.
AAGGAGAATGCCAAGATCAAGGCAGGCGATATCCTGATCAAGATCCCGCGTGTAGTGGGTAAGGCAGGCGATATCACCGGTGGTCTGCCGCGTGTAACCGAGCTGTTCGAGGCACGTAACCCGTCGAATCCCGCAATCGTATCGGAGATCGATGGTGAGGTATCGTTCGGCAAGATCAAGCGCGGTAACCGCGAGATTGTCATCACGTCGAAGTCGGGTGAGGTACGCAAGTATCTGGTACCGCTGTCGCGTCAGATACTGGTTCAGGAGAACGACTACGTGAAGGCAGGTATGGCACTGTCGGATGGTGCAATCACCCCGAGCGATATCTTGCGCATCCTTGGTCCTACGAAGGTTCAGGAGTACATCGTGAACGAGGTGCAGGACGTTTACCGTATGCAGGGTGTAAAGATCAACGACAAGCACTTCGAGGTTATCGTTAGCCAGATGATGAATAAGGTTCAGATTGACGATCCGGGAGATACTCGCTTCTTCGAGAATCAGGTTGTCGATAAGTGGGAGTTTATGGAGGTCAACGACGAGCTCTACGACAAGGTAGTTGTAACCGATGCAGGCGACTGCGAGGAGGTACAGCCTGGTCAGATCATCACTGTTCGCCGTCTGCGCGACCTGAACTCGGTGCTGAAACGTAAGGATTTGAAGGCAGTTGAGGTACGTGATATCGTTCCCGCAACGTCGAGCCAGATCTTGCAGGGTATTACCCGTGCAGCATTGCAGACATCGAGCTTTATGTCGGCTGCATCGTTCCAGGAGACCACCAAGGTTCTGAACGAGGCTGCGATTATGGCGAAGAGCGACCCCTTGGCAAACTTGAAGGAGAATGTCATCTGTGGCCACTTGATTCCCGCAGGTACGGGTATGCGCGATTACGACACGTTGGTTGTCGGCTCGCGTGAGGAGTACGAGCAGATGGCTGCTGCGAAGTAAGTTGACAGCCTAACTATATGAAAAAGGCCGCATTCCCGAAAGGGGTGCGGTCTTTTTTTTGTTGATAGGATAAATGTAGAAACAATAAACCGCACCCCAGCGAGGAGTGCGGCTTGATTTTGAATCTTGAATTCGGGAACTACAATCGCTCTTTGATTGCTTTACTCTCGACCTCGTAGCCGGGCTTGTCGAGCAGGGCAAACATATTCTTCTTGTAGGCCTCGACACCGGGCTGGTTGAAGGGATTGACACCCAAGATGTAACCACTAATACCGCACGCACGCTCGAAGAAGTAGAGTAGCGCACCGATGTGGTAGGCGTTGATCTCGGGTAGCTCGATGCGAATGTTGGGCACGCCGCCGTCGCAGTGCGCCAGTTGAACACCCAGCTCAGCCATACGATTGACCTCCGAGATGCGCTTGCCAGCCAAGAAATTCAGACCGTCGAGGTTCTCCTTGTCGCTCTCGATGGTGATCGAGTGAGCGGGCTTGACAACCGAAATTACGGTCTCCATCAACATACGCTCGCCCTCCTGAATATACTGTCCCATCGAGTGCAGATCGGCTGTCAGCGTTACGCTTGCGGGGAAGATGCCCTTACCCTCCTTGCCTTCGCTCTCGCCATAGAGTTGTTTCCACCACTCGGCAATATATTGTAACTTAGGCTCATAGCTCGCCAAGATCTCGATCTTCTTACCGTTGGCATAGAGTGCGTTACGTACTGCTGCATACTGAGCCGCGATGTTCTGCTCGTAGGGCACATTTTCGTCGGTTGCCTTCTGCATATCCTGCGCACCACGCACCAGAGCCTCGATGTCGATGCCTGCGGCAGCCAACGGCAACAGACCCACGGGGGTCAGCACCGAGAATCGACCACCAACATCGTCGGGAATCACAAAGGTCGAATAGCCCTCCTGAGTAGCGAGGGTTTTGAGTGCGCCACGAGCCTTATCCGTAACGGCAACGATACGCTCGGCAGCCTCAGCCTTGCCGTAGCGACGCTCCAACTCGGCTTTCAAGATGCGGAAAGCGATAGCAGGCTCGGTCGTGGTGCCCGACTTCGAGATTACCACAACGGCCAGCTCGCGGTCCTTAACGGCGTCGAGCAGTTCGTAGGTGTAATCCTCGCTAATGTTCTGACCAGCAAAGAGTACAATCGGCTCCTTGCGGTCGCGTTGGAGCAGAGCGAACGAGTTGCTCATAGCCTCCAAAACGGCCTTTGCGCCCAAGTACGATCCGCCAATGCCGATGCAAACGATCACTTCGGCTTTTGCACGAAGGCGGTCGGCCACCTCTTTAACCGAGGTCAGCTGTTCAGCGTCGATCGACTGAGGGAGGGTAACCCAACCCAAAAAGTCGTTGCCTGCGCCCTCGCCGCTTGCCAGCAGAGCATTAGCGGTCTCGGCTGCGGCACGCTGTTCGGCACTGATCGTAACGGCAGTTTTCGAGGTGTCAAGTTTAATGAAGTTCATTGGTTATATAAGTTTTGTTGTTAATAATTTCATCGCATTACGCGCCTTCACCTTGCGGTAAAGGATATCGTAAACCGTATCGGCAATGGGCATTTCGACTCCGTAGCGGCTATTAACGTGGCGGATACACTCCGAGGCGAAGTAGCCCTCGGCAACCATACCAAGCTGCAACTGAGCAGCAGCGACCGAATGTCCGCGACCGATCATCATACCAAAGCGACGGTTGCGCGAGAAGAGCGAGTATCCCGTAACCAGCAGGTCGCCCAGGTAGGCCGAGGCACGTGATTGACGCTCAGCGGGGTAGGTCTCGTTCAAGAATCGTTCCATCTCGATTGACGAGTTGGCCAGCAGAACGGCCAGGAAGTTGTCGCCATAGCCCAAACCTGCGGCGATGCCGACGGCAATGGCGTAGATATTTTTCAGTACCGTAGCGTACTCGATACCGTAGATGTCCGACGAGGTAACGGTGTGGATATATTTTGTGGTGAACTTACGTTGCAGCACCTCAGCGTCGTCCGAGTTGCTGCACACCACCGTCAGATACGATAGGTGTTCGAGTGCGACCTCCTCGGCGTGGCAGGGACCCGTAACGATGCCGATGCGACCGAACGGGATCGAGTAGTGCTGATTAAAGTACTCGGCCACAGTTACATACTCGTCTGGAATGATACCCTTGATGGCCGACACGATAAACTTGTCGTCGAGCGATACGGTAAGTGGTTCGAGCACCTTTTTGAGGTATGCCGAGGGGGTAGCCATCACGATAATGTCGGCCTCGGCAACGACCTTATTGATGTCGTCCGAGATGTCGATTTTCGAGATGTCGAGTTCGGCGTCGCTCAGGTACTTTGGGTTATGCTCTTCGTTGAGCACACCCTCGGCTACAACGGGGTTGCTGATCAGCCAACTGACGCGCTGTTCGTTCTCACAAAGTATCTTGATTATGGCGGTGGCCCAGCTACCGTAACCAATTACGGCACAACGGGCGTTAATGTCTAATTTCAAACTCATTACGTGATTAGGATAAATGTGGTACAAATTTAGAAAAAATTGCGCGAACTATGGCAATAATTCGCCGACTTTTTTCTACCTTTGCGAGGTATAATCGAATAATCAATAAAAACAACGATAGTGAAAAAGATTAAAAGTGCATTGATTTCGGTCTTTTACAAAGACGGATTGGATGAAATAGTTAAGACGCTGGCTGCTGGCGGCGTTAAATTGTATTCGACGGGTGGAACGCTGTCGTTCATCAACTCGCTCGGTTTGGAGGCTACGGCTGTTGAGGATCTGACGGGCTATCCCTCGATCTTGGGTGGTCGAGTTAAGACCCTGCACCCCAGCGTGTTTGGTGGCATTCTGGGTCGTCGCGACAACGAGGGCGACCGTGAGCAGATGGCTAAGTATGCGATCCCCGAAATCGACTTGGTGATCGTCGATCTCTACCCCTTTGAGCAGACCGTGGCAAGTGGTGCCGAGGAGCAGGCTATCATCGAGAAGATCGACATCGGCGGTATCTCGCTGATCCGCGCTGCGGCTAAGAACTTCAAGGACACCGTGATCGTTCCCTCGGTTAAGCAGTATGGCGAGTTGCTCGCACTGTTGAAGGAGCAGGATTGCTCGACTACCATCGAGCAGCGTCGTCGCTTTGCAGCTTTGGCATTTGGTGTCAGCTCGCACTACGATAGCGCAATCTTCAACTACTTCAACCGTGTGGAGAAGATCGACGCTCTGCGTATGACCAACGATGGTGCGATGGCTCTGCGCTATGGCGAGAATCCTCATCAGGAGGCTGCATTCTATGGCGACGTTGAGCAGATGTTCACCAAGTTGCACGGTAAGGATATCTCGTACAACAACCTTTTGGATATCGACGCAGCAATGGGTCTGATCAGCGAGTTCTGGGAGGGCGAGCCTACCTTCGCAATCTTGAAGCATAACAACGCCTGTGGTGTGGCTACTCGCTCGACACTCTGCGAGGCTTACGAGGCTGCACTTGCGTGCGACCCCGTATCGGCATTCGGTGGCGTGCTGATCTGCAATCGTAAGATCGACGTTGCTACGGCCGAGAAGATCAACTCGCTCTTCTGTGAGGTGCTGATGGCACCCTCGTTCGATGAGGATGCGTTGGAGATCTTGAAGAGCAAGAAGAACCGTATTCTGCTCGATTTGAAGACTGTGGAGCGTCCCGAAATGACCTGCCGCTCGGTACTCAATGGTGTGGCTGTACAGCAGCGCGACGGTAAGGTTGGTGGTGTCGATACCGAGGCCGTGCAGAAGACCGAGAAGGGCGTATCGGAGGAGCAGATGAAGGATCTGATCTTTGCCAATAAGATCGTTAAGCACTCGAAGTCGAATGCCATTGTGCTGGCTAAGGGCTCGCAGCTCTATGCAAGCGGCATCGGTCAGACTTCGCGTGTTGATTCGTTGCGTCAGGCTATCGAGAAGGCTAAGTCGTTTGGCTTCGATCTGAACGGTGCGGTGATGGCCAGCGATGCATTCTTCCCCTTTGCTGACTGCGTTGAGATCGCTCACAAGGAGGGTATCGACGTCGTGATCCAGCCCGGTGGTTCGGTGCGCGACGAGGAGAGCATCGAGTACTGCAATGCTAATGGTGTGGCAATGCTGTTCACCGGTCTGCGCCACTTCAAGCACTAAAAAATTAACCGAAGAAAAACACTAAAATATGGGACTTTTTTCATTGACACAGGAGTTGGCAATGGACCTCGGTACGGCCAACACCCTGATCATACATAATGGCAAAGTCGTAGTTGATGAGCCCTCAATCGTAGCGATCGATGTCCGCACACAGAAGGTCGTGGCGGTGGGTATGCAGGCTAAGATGATGCACGGACGTACCAATCCCAATATCCGCACAATCCGTCCGTTGAAGGATGGTGTGATCGCCGATTTTACCGCAGCCGAGATGCTGATTCGCGGTCTGGTCAATAAGGTGAAGACCAATGGCCACCTCTTCTCGCCCTCGCTCAAAATGGTGATCGGTATCCCCTCGGGCTCGACCAACGTCGAGATCCGTGCGGTGCGCGACTCGGCTGACCGTGCAGGTGGTCGTGAGGTCTATATGATCTTCGAGCCTATGGCGGCTGCGCTGGGTGCGGGCTTGGATGTTGAGGCTCCGATGGGTAATATGGTTATCGACATCGGTGGTGGTACCTCGGAGATCGCTTGTATCTCGTTGGGTGGTCTGGTTCACTCGGAGAGTATCAATGTTGCGGGCGACGTATTTACGTCGGACATCCAGACCTACGTTCGTCAGCAGCACAATATCCGTATCGGTGAGCGCACAGCCGAGCAGATCAAGTGTGCAATCGGTGCCGCAGTTTCGGAGCTGGACGAGGAGCCCGAACCATTCGAGATTACGGGTCCTA
>JAZOMS010000270.1:0-4662 GCA_045654145.1 Alistipes sp.
GGTTGCGACGATTGGGCAGAGGGCGACCGATCGAGAGGTAGGTCTTACGTCCCATAATCACGGGATATCCCGTCGTCAGCTGTTTGAAACGACGCAGATCCTCCGAGATGTGCCACAGCAGGGTGTTGCTACCTCCGATAACGCCATTCTCGGCAACGGCAACGATTATATTCAGTTCAAAATTCATAATCCAAGTGTTGAAGATTTATGCAAAAAGAGAGCCACTTAGCCTCTCGTTAGAACGACATTGGGGCCTTGATTGCAGGGTGAGGATCGTAGTCTTCGAGTGTGAAATCCTCATAGCGGAAATCGAAGATCGATCTCACATCTGGATTCAAACGCATCGTGGGCAACTTGCGAGGCTCGCGCGAAAGCTGCTCGGCAGCCTGCTCCAAATGGTTGAGGTAGAGGTGAGTGTCGCCCAACGTGTGAACGAAATCGCCCGCCTGCAAACCGCAGACCTGAGCGATCATCATCGTCAGCAGTGCATACGATGCGATGTTGAACGGTACGCCCAAAAATGTGTCGGCACTACGCTGATAGAGTTGGCACGAGAGGCGTCCGTCTGCCACATAGAATTGAAACATCACGTGGCAAGGTGGGGGCGCCATCTGCTCAACCTCCGCAACATTCCACGCCGAAACCAGCATACGGCGCGAGTTGGGATTGCGACGAATGGTGTCGATCACCTCGCTGATCTGGTCGATAGCACGACCATCGGGACGAGGCCAGCTGCGCCATTGGTAGCCATAGACGTGGTTCAAGTCGCCATAGCGATAGTCCTCAATCTCTGAGCTATTTCCCTGTTCGGCCTCGATGAGGAACTGCTCGCGCGCGATCGGTTCAACGCCCTTCTCGGCACACAGCTCGCCATAGTAGCGATAGGCATCGTTGTCCCAAATGTGTACGCCATTGCGCACCAGATAGCCAATGTTGGTATCACCAGCCAAGAACCACAGCAGTTCGTGGATCACGCCCTTCAAGAAGACCTTTTTGGTGGTGAGCAGGGGAAATCCCTCTCTCAAGTCGAAACGCATCTGGTGTCCAAAGACACTCTTGGTGCCCGTACCCGTACGGTCGCCCTTCACTGCGCCCTCGTCGATAATGCGACGCAACAGATCGAGATATGCTTTCATATCGCTTATTGGTTGTTGAATTGTTTCAGTGTGAAATTGCCCGCTGCATCCATCACGCCATAGGTGGGTGCAATGCAACCGATCCATTCACCGAGGAAATAGAGCTCTGAATGGGTTGTGCGATAGTGTGCAGGGGCGTGGGTGTGCCCGAAGATAAACAGATCAATGTCTGCGGCGTGAGGATGTTGCTCGGCATACTCGATGAGTGCTCGGTTAGCCACCTCTGCGTCGGGAGTGCCCCCGTGAGCCTTGCGACTGCTGCTGCTCCACCACTTGCCAAAACGCATCGATAGCGAGGGATGAACGAGCCACGAGAAGAGTGCTCGCGCCACACGTGAGCGGAACGTCGCATTCATCAGTCGCAACATAGGATCGCGTTTGATATTGAGGTTATCGCCGTGTCCGATCCATACGCGGCGACCGCATAATAGGGTCTGCTCGGGCGCATAGTGTACTCGCACGCCACACTCGCGCTCCAAATAACCACGTTGCCACATATCGTGGTTACCCGTAAAGATATGTATCTCAACTCCTTGGTCGCTCAGCTCGGCCAACTTGCCGAGCAATCGCACGTGTCCCGCTGGAACGACCTCGCTCCATTCGTACCAGAAGTCGAATATGTCGCCCAGCAGATAGATCGCCTGAGCCTCTTTGGCTACGCTTTCGAGCCACTGCGCCAAACGCCTCTCGCGGTGTTGCGCCGACGGCACATCACCGTGTCCCAGATGCATATCCGAGGCGAAAAAGTACATCGCCCAAGGCGTTTAGATCAGAGCGGCTACGTGCTTCTCCAAATCTGCGCCGTAGAGGTTTTTGCCAACGATATTACCCTCGCGGTCGATCAAGAAGTTAGTAGGTACATTCTGTACGTTATACATAGCGATAGCCGACGATGCGGTGCCTTGCAGGTCGCTCACCGAGATCCAGGGCAGCTTCTGCTCCTGAACGGCGCTCACCCAAACAGCCTTCGAGCTCTCGATACCAATCTGATAGATCTCGAAACCACGCTCGGCATACTTCTCGTAGATCGTTTTCAGATCGGCATTGAGCTGGTTACTATTGCCCGCCATTGCCGACCAGAAATCAACCAGGATCACCTTGCCGTTCAACGACGAAAGGCGCACCTTCTCGCCATACATATTGGCGATATTCAGGTCGGGGTAGTTCAATTCAGAGGTGATGGCTGTGCCAACCATATCCATCGTTGCGATGTCGCGACGCACCAAATTCAAGTAGGGCGACGACGGGTAGCGAGCCTCGATCGAGTCGGCCACCATGCGGTAGTAAACCACGTCGCTCGCGCCATTGAACAGCACGTCATCATTGGGCAGATGCTGGTAGAGTGCGTAGAGAGCAGCCATCGACGACGAGTTCTCGACGATGAACTGAATCTGACCACGCTTGATGCGGTAGTACTCCTGAGTGTAATCTTTGAGCAACTGCTGGCGTGCGCCCTCGTCAGCCAAGCCTGCAAAGCAACTCGACAGCGAGTCAAGACGTGCAGCACCATCCTGCATTAAGAAGGTAACCTGTTTGAGCAGAGTCGATTCCTCCGAACCGCTCACCTCATAGTTGCGTGCGATACTGCCGACTGAATTGATGGTTACGGCGTCGCCTTTGGTGAGCAACAAGGGAATGCGCTGACCATTGCAGTTGAGGTTGTAGAGTGCGATTTGGTCGTTCTCGGCGTTGAATTTGAGCGAGAACTTGCCGCGCTCATCGGTACGCACTGAGTCGATGATACGGCTGCCGAACGACGCACCGAGCGATTCGACATAGACCATTGTGGTGTCATAGCCGATCAGTCGACCATCGAGTTTGATGTTGCCGCTATTGCAAGCGACTGCCGCTACGGCGGCTGCAATCAGAATGAAAATTCTTTTCATATATGAGTGTTTTTATTGTTTTCTTGTTCCAAACTACAAATATACGCCTTATTTCCAATAAAACAAACGAAAAGAGGCAGACTTTCGTGGTCTGCCTCTTTTTTTTGCTACTCGATAACTCGGGGCGTGATCGAAATCTACTTCGAGAAATTGCGACGCTGGGTGCCTCCTTTTTGATTTTTCGAGTGTTGGTTATGCTGATTGTGCTGGAAGCGATTTTTCTTCTGATTCTTCTGATTTTTGCCCTGCTGCCCCTTGCCGTTGCGTGTCGAATGGTGCTGTTTGTAGTCGTTTCGGAGGTTATTCAAAGCAGATTCATTCAGCTCGATGCGCCCTTTGGACATTCGCTTTATGTCGCGAATGATCGTCTCGTTGTTGGGGTGCTCTTCGTTGTACTCGTAACATTTGGCACGCATATATCGGGCGATGTTATCGATGCTCTCGGCCCCCGCTGCGGGGTCGGTCTGGTGCTCCAACATACGGATCATACGCTCGATGTTCTTGCCATAGTGCTTGTACATTATCTGGCTCGACGGATAGCGCATCTTCTTGGGGCGGATGGTGAGCGACTCGCGTGTTACAGGGGGGTAGGGCGAATCTACATCGAGCTTAAAATCAGACATTATGAACATATGGTCCCACAACTTGTGGGTAAAATCGGCGGTGTCGCGCAACAGCGGATTGAGGTTACCCATCACGGCGATCACGGCACGTGCTTGGCGGTTGCGCTCGCGGCGATCCTCGATCAGCAACAGCGAATCGACCATCTCCTGAATATGGCGACCATACTCGGGCAGAAAGAGTTTCTGGCGTTTGTAATTATAATTCTTTTTCATCGTCTGCGTTGGTTGTGTTCCGTCCGATTGGTTGTGTATGCATTTTGACGTGCAGGTAATGCCTCGAAACGTTCGAAAGCTAACCCATACGGTTCGCGGAAATGGTTAATTTTTAGCTCTTTTGCTTGTGCCAATAGGCTTGCTACGGTGTGCTGTCAAAGATTTGGATTGTGCGACCGATTGGCTAACTTTGGTGCAAAAATACGAAAAAATTTCACTATTACAATACTTATGACTAAGGTTTTAATCCTCGATCGTTCCAAGAGTATTCGCAATACCCTGCGTGAACGACTCGAATACGAAGGGTATGCAACCGAATGTGCGGCTACGTCGGCCACTGCCGATGAGCTCTGCCTGCGCTCGCCCTTCGATGTTATACTGACCGATGATGCACACAACGTGCCACGTGTGGGAGTTCCATTCATAGTTCTTGCGCCAGAGTCTTCGGTTGAGGCTGCGGTCGATGCGGTCCGATTGGGGGCGGCCGAATTCTTGACGCGTCCGATCGATATGAATCGCCTGCTGGGTGCGATTCGCAAGCTCTCGGAGCAGAGTGTAGATGAGGTTGTCGAGCCTCGGGTGGAGGTAGCCACTCCGACAAAGGTGCGACGTCGTGCGGTACGGGTTGAGCAGATTGTGGGCGAGTCGGGGGCAATAGCGCACGTCCGAGAGCTGATTGATAAGGTTGCTCCGACCGATGCCCGAGTGCTGATCACGGGTGCGAATGGGACGGGTAAGGAGTTGGTAGCCCGATGGTTGCACGAGAAGAGCCGTCGAGCCTCGGCCCCCTTTGTTGAGGTCAAT
>JAZOMS010000271.1:0-2701 GCA_045654145.1 Alistipes sp.
GATACCAACATTTGGAACTTTGCAGGTGGTCCCGCAGCTCCCGCATTGGAGTTGATCTACATTTTCTGCAAGAAGATGGGTGTTGAGTTGGATGTAAATATGGAGGCTGTTGCTAAGATCAACGCCGAGTTGCTCACTATCCGCAAGGAGTTGGAGGCGTTCGACGCTGTTAAGCAGTTCCCCAAGCCGTTCAACCCGCTGACCGATACTCTGCCCGCAGAGATCGATGCTGAGTTCGATAAGGCTATCGCTGCTGCTAAGAAGGACGACGAGGCTGCGATGTTGGCTGCTTGCCACAAGATCGAGGCTTACTTCAACTTCCCCGCGCCTAACAAGTTGGTTCAGGAGGCTGAGATCCCTGGTGGTATGTACACCAATATGGTTGCTCAGTTGAAGCAGTTGAAGAGCGAGCATATCCTGCCTAAGGCTATGGAACTGATTCCGACCGTACGTTTGGCTGCTGGTCTGCCGCCTCTGGTAACTCCTACCTCGCAGATCGTAGGTGCTCAGGCAGTTAACTGCGCTTTGGACCAGATGAACGGCAAACCTATGTACACCACCAAGAGTAATCAGTTTGTTAATTTGGTTAAGGGAGAGTATGGTAAGACTCCCGTTGAGATCGATCCCGAGTTCCGTTTGAAGATCGCAGGTATGCGCGAGGAGACTCCGTACGATACCAGCAAGTATCAGATGCAACCCAATCCCGTATTGGAGGATTGCGGTGGTGTGAAGTTGGCTGCTAACGAGAAGGAGGTTCTTTTGCTCGAACTCTTCCCGCTGGTTGCTAAACCTTTCTTGACCAATTTGAAGAAGGAGGCTTATGCTGCACAGAAGGCTGCTTCGGCTCCCATTGCTGAGGAGAAGAAGGAGGAGGTTGCTCCCGTGGCTAAGGTTCAGCCCATCACCGGTAAGGCTATCGTTGCTCCGCTGCCGGGTCGTGTCATCGAATTGAAGGTTAAGGTTGGCGATGCTGTTAAGGCAGGTCAGGAGGTAGTAGTCCTCGAAGCGATGAAGATGGAGAACTCGGTAACTACCGACGTTGCAGGTTACGTTCGTCAGATCTTCGTGGCTGAGGGCGACAATGTTGCATCGGACGCAGTGCTGATCGAGGTTAGTGCTGAGCCTCCCGTAGTTGCCAAGGTTGAGGCTGCTGGTCCCAAGCCTGTTGTAGGTAAGACCATCAACGCTCCGCTGCCGGGTCGTGTAATTTCGATCAAGGTTCAGGCAGGTGATGACGTGAAGGTAGGTCAGGAGGTTGTAGTTCTCGAAGCGATGAAGATGGAGAACTCGATCAATGCTGACTTCGCAGGTAAGGTTCGTCAGGTGCTGGTTGCGGAGGGCGACAATGTCGCTTCGGATGCAGCTCTGATCGAACTTGAATAGTGCTCTTGGAGGGGTGTGGCAGAGTGCCACAGCCTCGAATAGATAGGTTTCGTCCGACTCTCAATTGATGAGGGTTGGACGATTTTTTTGTGCTAATGTGGTCAAATATTAGGAGATTAGATGAAATATTCTTACCTTTGAAAGTTCAAACGAATAATACTAACTTAAAATAATTTAACTCTATGTCTCCGATTTCTGTAATCATTACAGTGCTGGCGTATATTGCAGTACTGTTTTTAGTCGCTTGGTGGTCGGGTCGCAAGGCCGATAACGCAAGCTTCTTTACAGGTGCTCGTAAAACACCGTGGTACATCGCTGCATTTGCAATGGTTGGTGCCGCAATTTCGGGCGTAACATTCATCTCGGTACCTGGCTCGGTTGCTGCCGACGGTTTCTCGTATATGCAGATGGTGTTGGGCTTCTTCGTAGGTAACTTGATCATCGCTTTCGTGCTGATTCCGTTGTTCTACAAGATGAATGTAGTGTCGCTCTATGAGTATCTCGATACTCGTTTCGGCGTATTGTCGCATAAGACGGGTGCTTGGTTCTTCTTCATCAGTAAGATGTTGGGTGCGGCTCTGCGTGCATACGTTGTTTGTGCGGTATTGCAGTTGCTTGTTTTCGATCAGTACAATCTGCCTTTCGTGTTGAATGCAGCGATTATGATGTTGCTCGTATGGCTCTACACTCGTCAGGGTGGTGTGAAGTCAATCGTATGGACCGATACTTTGAAGACCTTCTGCTTGATTGGTAGTGTTGTTCTGTGTATCGTATTCGTAATGCGCGACCTTGGTCTGTCGATTGGTGAGATGACCGCTCAGGTGGCAGGTCACGACTACTCGAAGATGTTCTTCTTCGACAACGTGAGCGATAGCCGCTACTTCTGGAAGAAGTTTGTTGCAGGTATCTTTATGGTGATTGCAATGACAGGTCTTGATCAAGATATGATGCAGCGCACGCTGAGTTGTAAGGACTACAAGGATTCGCAGAAGAACTTGATTGTGTCAATTATGATGCAGCTGGTTGTGATTTTCTTGTTCCTCGTGTTGGGAGTTCTGCTGTTTATGTTCCTCTCGCGCGAGAACGTAATGGCTGGTGCTGAGGCTCTGTTCCCGATGGTTAATGAGGCTGGTCAGGCTGTGATCAACAAGAGTGATCAGGTATTCTCGTTCGTGGCAGTTAATGGTGGTTTCCCCGCAATCGTGGGTGTTCTGTTTGTGCTGGGCCTGATTTCATCGACCTACTCGGCAGCAGGCTCGGCAATGACTGCGCTGACGACCTCGTTTACGGTTGATATTCTCGAAGGTCAGAAGCGTTA
>JAZOMS010000272.1:0-2513 GCA_045654145.1 Alistipes sp.
TTGGCATACTCCATCTGCTTTTTCAACTTGCAGATGTCGGGATAGACCTCCGTCCTGACCCCTTCACGACGCAACGTATCGGCGGCACGCAGTGCTGCCAGCTGCTCCTGTTCGCCGAGGCTCAGGAACAGCACCGAAGTCGAAGTCGTTGTGTACAAAGGAAATTCGCCTACATTACACATCACATCGTAGATACGGTCAGCACCGAACGAAATACCTACACCCGACACATTGGGCAGACCGAAGATGCCCGTCAGGTCGTCGTAGCGACCGCCACCACAGATACTACCAATGGCATAATCAACAGCCTTCACCTCGAAAATCGCACCCGTGTAGTAGTTCAAACCGCGTGCCAACGACAGATCAAGTTCGATATCGCAATGTTCGCCCAACGCCTCGACATAGCCGAAGATTGTGCGCATCTCCACGATACCCTTGCGGCCCGTTTCGCTCTCGCCGATCACCTCTTCGAGCTTCGAAAGTTTGGTCATATTGTTGCCCTCCAACTCCAAGATCGGACGCAGACGAGCCACCGACTCAGCATCAATACCGCGCTCAACAAGTTCAGCATTGACAGCCTCCAAGCCGATCTTCTCCAACTTATCGATAGCAACGGTGATGTCGATCATCTTGTCGGCATAGCCAATGGTTTCGGCAATTCCGTAGAGGATCTTGCGGTTGTTCATTTTGAGCACCGTGCGGATGTGGAGTTTGTCGAATACCTCCTTGACAATGCGAATCAACTCCACCTCATTCATCAAGCTGCGCGAGCCGATCACATCGACGTCGCACTGATAGAACTCGCGGTAGCGACCCTTCTGCGGACGATCGGCACGCCATACGGGCTGTATCTGATAGCGTTTGAAGGGGAATGAGATCTCATTCTGGTGCTGAACAACGTAGCGTGCAAACGGAACGGTCAGGTCGTAACGCAGACCCTTCTCGCAAATCTTTGCAGCCAGCGCGTTCGAGTTTGCCAACTCTTCGGGTGCAACCTTTGAGGCGAAATCGCCCGAGTTGAGCACCTTGAAGAGCAGCTTGTCGCCCTCCTCGCCATACTTACCCATCAGCGTCGAGAGATTCTCCATCGCAGGGGTTTCGAGCGGAGCATAGCCGAAGGTGTGAAATACCTCTTTGATCGTATCGAAAATGTAGGTACGGCGCATCATCTCGACGGGCGAGAAGTCGCGCGTGCCCTTTGGAATCGAAGGTTTCTGAATAGCCATTATCGTAATCGTTGTTGTTTATTCCATCAATTTCTTATACTTAACACGCTTCGGGGTGGTATCCTCGCCCATCGCGCGCTTGTGCTCCTCGTACTCCGAGTACGAACCCTCGAAGAATACAACCTTCGAATCGCCCTCGAACGAGAGAATATGCGTTGCGATACGGTCCAAGAACCAACGGTCGTGCGAGATCACAACGGCACAGCCTGCGAAGTTCTCCAAACCCTCCTCCAACGCACGCAGTGTATTCACGTCGATATCGTTGGTAGGCTCGTCAAGCAGCAGGACGTTACCCTCCTCTTTGAGAGCCAGAGCCAAGTGCAGGCGGTTACGCTCACCACCCGACAGCATACCGCACTTCTTCTCCTGATCAGTACCCGAGAAGTTGAAACGCGAAACATATGCGCGAGCATTGATCGTACGGTTGCCCAAAGTGATCAGGTCGCTATTCTGCGAGATCACCTCATAGACGCTCTTTTCAGGATCGATCGACTTGTGCTGCTGATCGACGTAAGCCAACTTGACCGTTTCGCCGACACGGAAACTACCCGACGTAGGCTCCTCCAAGCCCATAATCATTCGGAACAGTGTCGTCTTACCCGTACCGTTGGGACCAATCACACCCACGATACCTGCGGGAGGCAGCGAGAAGTTCAGACCCTCGTACAGAACACGATCGCCGTATGCCTTGCTCACATCCTGAGCCTCGATCACCACATTACCCAGACGCGGACCATTCGGGATGAAAATTTCGAGCTTCTCCTCCTTCTGCTTTGTATCCTCGTTCAACATCTTATCGTAGGCCGACAAACGAGCCTTGCTCTTGGCGTGGCGAGCCTTAGGGCTCATACGCACCCACTCCAACTCTCGCTCCAAAGTCTTGCGACGCTTGCTCTCCTGCTTCTCCTCCATTGCCAGACGCTTCGACTTCTGATCGAGCCAACCCGAATAGTTGCCCTTCCAAGGAATACCCTCGCCACGGTCGAGCTCCAAGATCCAACCTGCTACGTTATCCAAGAAGTAACGGTCGTGCGTTACAGCGATCACCGTTCCCTTGTACTGCTGCAAGTGCTGCTCCAACCAATCGATACTCTCGGCATCGAGGTGGTTGGTCGGCTCGTCGAGCAACAGCACATCGGGCTGCTGCAACACCAGACGACACAGCGCTACACGGCGGCGCTCACCACGCGACAGCACCTTGACCGACTGATCGGCATCGGGACAACGCAGAGCGTCCATCGCACGCTCCAAAACGCTATCCAGCTCCCAACCATTCACCTGGTCGAT
>JAZOMS010000273.1:0-4787 GCA_045654145.1 Alistipes sp.
CACCCATAAACAGGTCGATACCGCCTGCTGCCTCGATCTTAGCCTCATACTCAGCGCACTCACGCTCCAAATCCTCAGCGTTACCGTTCAGAATATTCACGTTATCGGGGTTGATATCAACGTGCTTGAAGAAGTTGTTCCACATAAACGAGTGGTAGCTCTCGGGATGCTCCTCGGGCAGGTTGCAATACTCGTCCATATTGAACGTGATCACGTTCTTGAACGATACCTTGCCAGCCTTGTTCATTGCGATCAGCTCCTTGTAGGTACCCAGGGGAGTACCACCAGTAGGCAGACCCAGAACGAAGGGCTTCGGACCCTTGTGTGCATTGATGCGCTCAACAATGTGATTTGCTGCCCACTTTGCAACCTCGGCAGCGTTGTTTTCGATAATTAATCTCATCTCTTGATAGTTTTTTATTTGTAAGTTAATAATTGTTTCGATGTTAGAACATTCTCACGAATACCTCCATAGCCTGATACTCGGCCATTCCGAGTTTGTCGTAGAGCATTGCGGTGTTCTGTGTTCGCTCCTCGGCACGCTGCCAGAATTCGCGCGGATCCTCACCCGGGAAAGGTACCAGATCCTTCTGCGAGAGGTGGCGATAGATTGCGTGGCGTTTCTTGATCACTTCGTCGGGCGAGAGGGGCACAGCCATATCGACCATATCCAAACCCCACTCCATCCACGCACCGCGGTAGAGCCACATTCGGCAATCCTTCATCCACTCCTCGTCTTTGACCTGCTCGACAGCTGCAAGGATAGCCTCGATGCAGACGCGGTGAGTGCCGTGCGGATCGGCCAGGTCGCCCGCTGCAAATATCTGGTGAGGCTTGATCTCACGCAACAGATTCGCTATGATATCGATATCGACCTGACCCATCGGGTTCTTCTTGATGCCGCCCGACTCATAGAATGGGAGATTCAAGAAGTGGATATTCCCCTCCTGAACGCCGAATACCGAGCAAGCACCAATTGCCTCGCCACGACGCATCGCACCCTTCAAATTGAGCAGAGCACGAGGCTCGGGCTCACCTTTGCGTTTTTGGCTGATGATGCGATTGACCTCATCGACCCAATCGCCCAGTCCCATCTCGCGAGCTGTCGATATGAACTGCTTGATCACATCGTCGTGAACAGCCACATTTCCCGACACCTGATATGCCACGTGTACCTCGTGTCCCTGATCGATCAGACGCATAAATGTGCCACCCATCGAGATTACGTCGTCGTCGGGATGAGGCGAGAAGATAATCACTCGCTTTGGGTAGGGTGTTGCACGTTCGGGGCGGGTCGAGTCGTCGGCATTGGGCTTGCCTCCTGGCCAGCCCGAAATGGTGTGCTGCAAGTCGTTGAAAACCTTGATATTGATCGCATCAAACGGCCCTTGCTCTTCGAGCAACTGACCGAGCGAATTGTCGATATAATCTTTATAGGTGAGTTTGAGAATCGGCTTTTGGGTCTTCATCGCCAGCCAGATGACTGCCTTGCGAATGAACTTGGGCGACCAATCGCACGTGCCGACCAACCACGGAGCCTTGACTCTCGTCAGCTCTTCGGCAGCCTCTTCATCAATCACGACTTCGATGTTGTCGTGCTCTTGCAGATAGGTTGCGGGACACATTGGGTCGATCACACCCTCGATCACTCGTCCGATTACTTGTGCTTTATCCTCGCCCCAAGCCACCAATACGATCTCCTTGGCTGAGAGTATAGTGCCAATACCCATCGTGATGGCCTTGGTCGGAACATCTTCGACGCAGGCAAATGCCGAGGCCTCCTCCTGTATGCTGGCATTGCCCAGTGCCACCATACGGGTCTTGCTATTCGAGTATGAGCCAGCCTCGTTGAATCCGATCTGCCCCTTCGAACCCACACCCAGCAACATCAGGTCGATACCGCCCATCTCGGCGATCTTAGCCTCGTAGTCGCGACAATATTGCGACACCTTCTCGACGGGCACTGCCGAATCGGGGATAAATATATTCTCAGGACGCACATTGACATACTCCAAGAACTCCTCGTGGATACGGAAGTTGCGACTCTGTTGTGCCTCTTTCAAGATACCGTAGAACTCGTCGAGCGAGAAGACCACTACGTTGCGGAAGCTCGCCTCGCCTGCACGGAACATCTCGACCAACTCCGAGAAGATCCCCAGAGGCGAGCTGCCCGAGGTGATACCCAACACAAATCGACCGCCCTCAGCCTCCTTGGCCTTGATTGCAGCCACGATCTTCTTGGCTACATATTTCACGCCATCGTTCTCCGTATCGAACACATTGGTGTTGATGCGTTCATAACGACGGATTATATCCATCGGCTCGGCATTTGGGATCAAACCGCCCTCTTTTTTCAGTTTGTAGTTTCCCATAAGTTTCGTGTTAAGTTCTGTTTCGGTGTTGGTGTGTGCAGTTTTTGGTTGCTCTATTTGACGTACTGCTCGTAGTAAGCTACGTATGCCTCATTGACCAATCGGTTGCCACCCGCAGTGGGGTAGTCGCCCGAGAAGTACCAATCGCCCTTGTTGTTGGGGCACGCCTCGTGCAGACCCTCGATCGACTGATAGACGATGCTTACGGGTACGGTGCAATCCTCGGGTGTCAACATCTTGGTGATCTGAGCCGTAATCTCGTCATCGGTAAATGGTGCGTAGATATCCTTCACGCAATTGACCATCTCGTTTACGGGCAGTTGAGCCTGCTCGAAGCACTTGCGGTAGGTGTCGTGCAATAACTGCTCCATACCGCGCTCACGCAACAACTCAACGGCAGCGTGGAAGGCGATGAACTCGCTCATACGCGACATATCGATACCGTAGTAGTCGGGATAGCGTACCTGAGGCGATGACGATACGATGACGATCTTCTTCGGGCTCAAACGGCTGAGGATCTTAACGATACTCTGTTTCAAGGTCGTACCGCGAACAATCGAGTCGTCGATCACAGCGATACTATCCACCTCGGGAGTGATCGTGTCGTAGGTGATATCGTAGACGTGTGCTGCCAGATCGTTTCGGCTCGCACCCTCGGTGATGAATGTACGCAGTTTGATATCTTTGATCGCCAGCTTCTCGGTGCGCACGCTACGGTCGAGGATCGCCTCGATCTGCTCGGCCTGCGGATTTGCTCCGAGAGCCTCGATCTGCTCCACCTTTTGGCGGTTCATATAGTCGTTCATACCCTCGACCATACCGTAGTAAGCCACCTCAGCGGTATTAGGGATAAACGAAAGCACCAAATGGTCAATGTCGTAATCGACCTCGCTAAGAATCTTGTTGCAGAGCAGACGTCCGAGCATTTTGCGCTCGCGATAGATGCCTGCATCGCTGCCGCGCGAGAAGTAGATGCGCTCGAACGAGCAGGGAGCCAATTTCTCGGCAGGCTCCAATACCTGCTCGACACTCACCTCGCCATTGCGCTTGATGAATAGACCCTCGCCAGCCTTCAACTCCTTCACCTGATCGGTCGCAAGGTTCATAGCGGTCTGGATTACGGGACGCTCCGATGCTACGATCACCACCTCTTCGTCGATGTAGTAGAATGCCGAGCGGATACCCCATTTATCGCGCAGTACGAAGCAGTCGCCTGTACCCGTTGCGCCTTCGATCACGTAGCCACCATCCCACAGCGACGATGCCTCACGCATAATCTTCTGAATATTGAGCTCCTCCTCGATTTTGTCGATCAAATCCGAACCGATGTAACCCTCAGCCATAAAGCGGTGCTGCAACTCCTCGACCTGCTCATCGAGCATATAGCCGAGCTGTTCGAGCATAAGGAACATATCGGCGTCCTGACGCGGGTGCTGACCCTGCTTCACAACGTGAGCCATCAGTTCCTCGGCATTGGTCAGGCTGAAATTACCTGCCAGCACGATATTGCGGCTACGCCAATTGTTGCGACGCAGGAAGGGATGAACGTACGACATTCCGCTACGACCACCGGTGCTGTAACGCAGGTGTCCTACGTAACATTCGCCCACATAGGGCATATCGTCGTCTGAAAGACCAGCCGCACGACCCTCGGCGATGGCCTTGTTAGCTGCGGCGAAACATTCGCCGATTGCACCGCTACCGAGTGCTCGTTCGCGGTAGATATATTCGTTACCAGGCTGAGCCGTAAGTTTGATACAAGCCAAACCTGCACCCTCCTGACCTCGGTTGTGCTGCTTCTCCATCAACAGATAGAGTTTGTTCATACCGTAGAGAGGTGTGCCATACTTTTCGGTGTAGTAAGAGATAGGTTTTCTCAACCTAACCAGGGCAATGCCACATTCGTGTTTAAGTGCCTCACTCATAGAAGTAGAGTTATTGTAGAAAAAATGAATTTTAGAAATATCGACTACAAAGATAACAAATGCCTACAAGAGAACAAATACTTAGTGTCCCATTTTTTCATTTTTTTTGCACATTTTTTTCGTTGAGCTCGTGCGGGGGCATTATGCGCGCGAGTGCGAACAGGGCGAATTTGTAGAGTGGAGGTGTATGATGAGGACGAAAATTTCCTAAATTTGTGCCCGAAAACGAACATTCAAACGACAATGAATCCGACCATTAAAACCATCTCGATGCCCACGGTGATGATCGCGGGTGCGCTCTTTTGCCGTCAGATTATGGCACTCGACACGTGGTGCGACCATCGCATCACACCCTTAGTGATCTTCACGATGTTGTTCATCACCTTTTGTCGCGTCGATATGCGCCAGATGCGTCTGCAACCGATGCATTTTTGGCTTGTTGCCTTTCAATTTGTGGTGGCATTGGCATTGTACGCTACTTTGGCGTGGT
>JAZOMS010000274.1:0-2900 GCA_045654145.1 Alistipes sp.
ACTCAATGCCCTCGACCTTGCACAACTTTTCGAGCAGTTCGGCTAATGCGCGACGACCATACAGATCGCGACCGTAATAGGTTGTATCTTGGGCGATTACGATTAACTCTCGCACACCTTGCGCCGCCAGATTCTCAGCCTCCTCGACGCAACGCTCCATCGGTACCGAGCGGTGCGGACCGCGAATCAGCGGAATGGCGCAGTAGCCGCAATGCCAATTACAGCCCTCGGCAATTTTCAGATATGCGTAGTGCTTCGGGGTCGAGGTCAGACGCTCGGTCGAGGTGTCGGGGTCGCCTGCTGCGCACAACACACGAGCAATACCCTGCATATCGCGTGCACCGAAGTAGTCATCGACCTCGGGAATTTCGGCACGCAACTCGTCAGCGTAACGCTCACTGAGGCAGCCGATTACAAACAGATGTTCGATCATCCCCTGCTCCTTTGCGGCCGCAAAACGCAGAATCGTGTCGATAGACTCTTGTTTGGCGTCGCCGATGAAACCGCACGTATTGATCACCACGACTTTGGCATCGGTGCGGTTGCTATCGAAAGTGATCTGATAGCCCGCCACTGCGAGTTGAGCTGCGAGGTGCTCCGAATCGACCGTATTTTTCGAGCAGCCGAGCGTTACAACGTTAATTTTTTTCATCGTTTTTCACTCGTTTATTTATCCCCAAACAGCGCATTGACAAACTCGCGGCGGTCGAAAATCTTCAACTGATCGATGCCCTCGCCAATGCCGATGTAGCGCACTGGAACGTGGAACTGATCGCTAATGCCGATCACAACTCCACCCTTAGCCGTGCCGTCCAACTTAGTGATAGCCAGCGATGTAACCTGAGTAGCCTGCGTAAACTGACGTGCCTGCTCGAAGGCGTTCTGTCCCGTCGAGCCGTCCAGCACGAGCATCACTTCGTGTGGAGCGTCGGGAATCACCTTCGCCATCACGTTGCGGATTTTGGTCAGCTCGTTCATCAGTCCGATCTTGTTGTGCAGACGACCTGCGGTGTCGATCAGCACAACGTCTGCACCATTTGCCTTAGCCGATTTGAGCGTGTCGAACGCCACCGAGGCGGGATCCGAGCCCATCTCTTGGCGGATCATCGTAGCACCTGCGCGCTCTGCCCACACGCCAAGCTGGTCGATTGCAGCCGCGCGGAAGGTATCCGCCGCACCGATATAGACCTTTTTGCCCGCCTTGCGAAGTTGAGCTGCAAGCTTGCCGATGGTGGTGGTTTTGCCTGCGCCATTGACGCCCACGACCATCACAACGTAGGGCTCACCCTCCTTGGCGTCGAGCCCGAACGTCGAGTCGTTGCTGTGGTTCTCTTCGAGCAGCAGACTGATCTCGTCGCGCAGAATCGATTGAAGCTCGGCGGCATTCATATACTTGTCGCGTGCCACACGTTCTTCGATACGGCGAATGATCTTAACGGTTGTTTCGACGCCCACGTCCGAGGTGATGAGCACCTCTTCCAACTCGTCGAGCATATCGTCGTCGACCTTCGAGCGACCAGCCACGGCACGAGCCAACTTGCTGAACAGACCCTGCTTAGTTTTTTCGAGTCCCACGCTAAGTTCTTCGCGCTCGGCAGTTGCAACTTCGGGCGTTGCGGCCTGCTCTTCGGCCTTTTTCTTCTTGAAAAAATCGAATAATCCCATAGTTTTCAGTCAATAGATTTTTGCAAAGATACAAAAATGTTTTCAAATCACCATTATACATAAGGTAAAAGCCACCTCGCGGGGTGGCTTTGAGTGGCTTTTGTGGTGCGGTTACTTAATCATCAACTCATCGAGGCGCACTTTGGGGACGTAGTGCGTGCCCTCACGACGGTAGTAGCGGTGGTTGTTGTCTGCCGAGATCTCGGTCAGCTCAATGCGGTCAGCTCCGCGCCCGATCGCTACCACCAACAGCGGCTCGTAGGGCAACTGCAAAGCCTCCTTCACAGCCTCACGATTGAATGCCGCAATGCACAGCCCATTCAAGCCTATCTCGGTGGCTTGCAGTAACATAGACTGCGCCGAGATGCCCAAATCGATGCTCACTTCGCGCGTTTCGGGAACGGTCGAGCAGATGACAATATAGGCATTGGGTTCTGTCCCCGCCATAGGCAGATGGAGTTCGGGCAGCGCACCACCCATACGCACGTGTGGCAACACCTTCGCAGCTTCGTCCGAGAGTACCGCACGGAAACGCAACACCTGTTGATTGCGGGCTGACGGAGTGCGTGTATTGACCTCGATAATGCGACGCAGTTGATCCTCGCGCACGACAAACGAGTGATCGTAGGCGCGGTGGCTACGGTTTTTAGTCAGCAGGTGCGTGAGCGAGTGCCCACGTCGGGGTGCTGTGCCCGCATCACGACGAGCCATATACTCCTCCATCTTTTTGCCTAAGTAGTTGTCTGCCATATCATTATTCGTTTTTAAGATTAATGACTACGAGCTCGCTTTGTGTGCCAATGCGGAACGGTGGCCCCCACAGCGATAGTCCGCTCGAAACGTATATGTGTGCCCTCGTCCAGCGTCGATAGCCGTAGCTCTGCTCATACATCCGATCGACCAGCAGCGTGAGTGGCCACACCTGCCCACGGTGGGTATGTCCGCTTATTTGCAGGTCAATCCCAAGTGAGTCAGCCTTCGTCAGATGGTAAGGTTGGTGGTCGAGAACGATGATCGGGCGCGTTGGGTCTGCCTTGGCGACAAGTGAACTTAGTTGCTCACGACGACGATTCGAGCGGTCGTCGCGACAGATCAACTGCACACCGTGAGGTAACACTGCCACCGAGTCGCGCAACAGCTGTACAGACGTGGTACTCAGGTACCTCTCGACACGATCGATGCCGCTGATATACTCGTGATTACCCGCTACCATATAGATCGGGGCATCGACCGCT
>JAZOMS010000275.1:0-1955 GCA_045654145.1 Alistipes sp.
GCCCCGAGACTCGCAACCGACTGATATTAGCCAACGAGTATTGTGAATTCGGCTACCGCGACAGCATCTTCAAACGTTCATTGCGAGGTCGAGTCATCATCACCTCGATCACTATCCGTCTGAGCCGCACGCCCAATCCACGACTGCGCTACGGCGACGTGCAGCAGCGTGTCGATGAACTTGGTGGTCCGACTCTTGCAAATATCCGCGAGGCAATCGTAGCAATCCGCAGCCACAAGCTCCCCGATACTAAGGTAACGGGCAATGCGGGTAGCTTCTTCAAGAACCCCGTTGTCGAGCGCGAGCTGGCTGAGCGACTGCTCGCCGAGCACCCCGATATGCCGCTCTACCCCGCTGCCGAGCAGGGCAAAGCCAAGTTGGCTGCGGGTTGGTTGATCGACCGCGCGGGCTGGAAGGGCAAGAGCGACGGTCGTGTGGGTGTTCACGCACGTCAGGCTCTGGTGCTCATCAACTTAGGAGGTGCAACAGGTGCCGAGGTGATGGCTACGGCACGACGCATTGTGGGCGACGTGAAGGAGCGTTTCGGCGTAGAGCTCTCGCCCGAAGTTAATGTTTTATAAAGCGGAAAGTATGCCTCAGAAAAATCTACTTTTTGAGAATTTCAAACGATATATCGCCTCGAACGATATGCTCGACCCCGACGACCACGTGCTGTTGGCAGTCAGTGGCGGTGTCGATTCGATGGTGCTGATGTCGCTCTTTCACCAGAGTGGCTACAAGATCGGCGTTGCGCACTGCAACTTCGGTCTGCGTGGCGAGGAGAGCGACGAAGATGAGGAGCTGGTGGCACGTGTAGCCGAGAGCTATGGCGTTGAGATCTACAACAAACGATTCGATACCACAGGCGAGATGGAGCGCACGGGCGAGTCGATGGAGATGGCGGCGCGACGTCTGCGCTACGAGTGGTTTGAGCAGTTGTGCGTCGAGCACGGTTACGACAAAATTGCTATCGCTCACCACGCCGACGACTCGTCCGAAACATTCTTTATCAATCTGTTGCGCGGCACGGGACTGCGCGGATTGACGGGTATCAGCAGTACCAACGGACGCGTTTTCCGCCCGCTGTTGTTTGCCTCGCGTCGCGAGATTTCGGAGTATGCCGTTGCCAATCGTATCCCCTTCCGCGAGGATTCGTCGAACCGCTCGACCAAATATCTGCGCAACAAAATCCGCCTCGGATTGATTCCCCGTATCCGCGAGATCAACAAGAAATTCACCGAGGTGATGAATAGCAATATCCGCCGACTGACCGACACGCAGACCTTTATCAACCGCGCTATCGAGTTGATTCGCAAGGAGGTATGCACCGAGCAGGAGGGCATTCACACCATACATATCGACCGCATCGACCCGCAAATGCCGCGCGGTTTTGTGATCTACGAATTGCTGAACTCGGCATTCGACTTCAAGGGCGACGTTACGGACGCCTTGTGCCGCGCGTTGGAGAGCGACGCAGCGACGGGCAAGCGTTTCTACTCGCGCGAGTGGGTGGCAACGATCGACCGCGGCAACGTGGTTGTGGCACGCATAACCTCGGACGACCCCTGCGAAGTGGTGGTCGAGGAGGGCACTCGCAAGAGTTTCTGCGGCAATTCGCGCCTGTTGTTCGAACGCGAGGCTATCGACACCATCGAGAACTTCCGCACACCCGAACACATCGCGCAGATCGACGTCGATAAGTTGCAATTCCCGCTGACGTTGCGTCGCTGGCGCGAGGGCGATTGGTTTGTGCCCTACGGAATGACGGGACGCAAAAAGATCAGCGACTTCCTGACCGACCGCAAGGTGACGGGACCCGAACGCGACCGACAATTTGTACTGCTTTCGGGCGAGGATATCGTGTGGGTCGTGGGTCGCCGCATTGACGATCGCTACCGCCTCACGAACGAAACCGAAACCGTACTGCGCATTACACGCGAAACGATCTAATAATC
>JAZOMS010000276.1:0-9568 GCA_045654145.1 Alistipes sp.
GACTTAGATTACGGGTCCTAACCTGCTGACGGCTCTGCCTCAGACGGTTACGCTGACCTATAAGGAGATCGCTTACGCATTGGAGAAGTCGCTCGTTAAGTTGGACGCAGCGCTGATGAAGGTGCTCGAAGAGATGCCGCCCGAGTTGTATAGCGACGTGGTGAAGAACGGTATCTACCTGACGGGTGGTGGCGCGTTGATCAAGGGTCTGGCAAAGCGCCTGAACGCTAAGACCAACCTGCCGTTCATCGTGGCTGAGGATCCCCTGCGTGCGGTAGTTCGCGGTACGGGCATTGCGTTGAAGAATGTCAATCGTTTCTCGTTCCTGATGCGATAGGTTCGAGTCGCGAGATTGCAATAAATTGATAGACAGGTGCATACATAGCTATGCGCCTGTCTTGGGTTAAATGCCCAAACGAATTTGTAACCGAAAACTTAGAGATGTTAAAACTCGTTGAGTTCATAAAGAGGATCTACCTGCCGCTGCTGTTTGTGGTGTTGGAGGTGGTGGCGATTCGCTACTATGCCCACTCAAACAGCTATGCCGAGGCGCGTCTGTTGGCTACTTCGAACAGCGTTGTGGGTGGTATCTATGGGTCGATCTCGGGCGTGGGCGACTACTTTGGGCTGCGTAAGCGCAACCGTGTGCTGTTGGAGGAGATGGTTGCTTTGCAGAACGAACTGACGCGCTACCGTGAGTCGGCAGTCTATGATCAGCTCGACTCGCTCGGTGCGGAGGTCGAAACCAAATATTCGTATATGACAGCCCGAGTGGTGCGCAACACGGTGAGTCGTCAGCATAATTTCCTGACGCTCAATAAGGGCTTGCGTGATGGTGTTGAGACAGATATGGCGGTGGTTACGTCCGACGGAGCAATGGTAGGCTATGTGGTGAGCTGCTCGGAGCGCTATGCTGTGGCGATCTCGATCCTCAATACGGCGTTCAATGCCAGCGGTAAGCTGGCGGGCGATGGCCACTCGGGTTCGATCTATTGGGAGGGCTTTGATTCGCATCGTGTCAAGATGCACGAACTGTCGAAGTATGCGCCCATTGAGGTGGGCGATACGATCGTTTCGACGGGTTTTTCGCACTACTTCCCCGAGGATATCACGATTGGCTATGTCGAGCGTATGGAGGTCGATGAGCCGACCTCGTCGTTCAAATTGGAGTTGCGTCTGGCGGCCGATATGACCCGTTTACAGGATGTGCTGTTGATCAAAAATATCGATATCTATGAGCTGAATGCGTTGGAGTCTGAGGCTGAATCGCTGTTCAAATATTGATTTACAAAGAGTTGAAAGATTATGATGCGTCAAATTATAGAGTATGCGCTGCTGTTCTTGGTGCTGGTGTTGTTGCAGGTCTTTCTGTTCAGCAACTTGGAACTCAGCGTTTATCTCAATCCGTTGATTTATATTGCTTTCATTGTGCTGTTGCCGATCGAGGCAGCGCCTGTGCTGGTACTTGGCTTGGGACTATTGATGGGCGTTGTGATGGATGTGGCGACGGGGGCTGCGGGGTTGAACACCCTTGCGACGCTGCCCGTGGCATTCCTGCGTGGTGCATTGTTGCGCTTGACCTGTTCGAAGGATAGCGTGTCGGATGGTGGCGTGCCGTCGGTCTATCAATTGGGCGTGCTGGGCTTTATGCGATATGTGGTGGCGGCAGTGCTGTTGCACTCGATCATCTATTTCACGATGGAGAGCGCAACATTTGACTACTTCCATTTGACGCTACTGCGTACGGCGGTGAGTGGCGTAGTAACGGTGGCGGTAGTCTATTTCACATCGAAGATATTTAACTCGCAAGTAGTACGTGTATTATGAACGATCAGAGAGATAGCTTGATGCGTTTGAGAACGCTGCAAGTGATTGTGCTACTGATTGTTGGTGCGATCGTGGGGCGTTTGTTCTATATTCAGCTGATCGACGATCGCTACAAGGATATGGCCAACAACAACGCCCTGCGCCACGTGGTGCAGTATCCGCCGCGAGGCGAGGTGCGCGACCGCAATGGCGAGTTCATCGTGCAGAGCCGTGAGGCGTATGACTTGATGGTCATCGCGCGCGAGATCCCGAAGGAGGGTTTCGATACGATGCGAATGTGTCGTGTGTTGGGTATGGAGAAGGCGGAACTTGTCAAGCAACTTGTGCGCGCCAAGACCCGCTCACGTGTGCCGATGATGATCACCAACCAGCTCTCGAAGGAGGTCAAGTTGCGCTTCGATGAGTGCAATTTCAGAGGATTCTACACGGTTTACCGAACGATCCGCTCCTATCCGCGTCGCATCGGTGGCAACCTGATGGGTTACGTGGGTGAGATCAATGCCGATCAGTTGCGCAAGCGCCCCGAATATCGCGCGGGCGACTACATCGGCATCAGTGGTTTGGAGTCAGCCTACGAGGAGGTGCTGCGCGGTAAGAAGGGAGTGAAGATCAACGAAATTGATAACCACGGAGTTATCAAGGGCTCGTTCCGTGATGGTATGTACGACTCGCTGCCGATCCCAGGTCGTTCGTTGGTCTGCACGATCGATGCCGAGTTGCAGGAGCTGGCCGAAGAACTGATGGAGGGTAAGGTCGGCAGTGTGGTTGCGATCGAGCCTTCGACGGGCGAGATCCTGCTGATGGTGTCGTCGCCCACGTACGATCCGAACGAGTTGGTGGGTAAGAATCTGCGTCTGAATTACAATAAACTCCTGCGCAATCCGCACCGTCCGCTCTACAACCGAGCGGTGTCGTCGCACTATCCCCCGGGCTCGACCTTCAAGTTGGTGCAGGGTCTGATCGGTTTGCAGGAGGGGGTGCTCAAACCGAGTTACAGCTATCCCTGCAATGGCGGTTATACCTATGCCAAGGGCCGCAAGATGAAGTGCCACCCGCACCCCTCGCCGCTCGATCTGCGTCCTGCGGTTGCCAACTCGTGTAACGCCTATTTTTGCTACGTCTTTCGCGATATCATCGAGAACAAAAAGTATGAAAACGTGAAGGAGGGTCTGGACGTGTGGGCCGATTATGTCCGTTCGTTTGGTTTCGGTCGCACGCTCGACTCGGACTTTGCAAACGAGACTCGCGGCCGTGTGCCCACTTCGGAGTACTACAACAAGGTCTATCACAATTCGTGGAAGGCACAGACAATCATCTCGTTGTCGATCGGTCAAGGTGAGCTGGGCTGCACGCCGTTGCAGATGGCAAACCTCGCAGCGATCATCGCCAATCGCGGCCACTACTACATCCCCCATATCGTGCGCTCGGTCGAGGGTGTCGATTCGCTCGAACAGCGATTCTATGAGCCGATCTACACTAAGGTCGATGCCGAGCATTTCGAGCCGATTGTTGAGGGTATGTGGCAGGGTGTCAATGTGGCGGGAACTTCGACACGTGCGGCAGTTGCGGGGCTGGATATCTGCGGCAAGACAGGTACGGCACAGAACCCCCACGGCAAGGATCACTCGACCTTCCTGAGCTTTGCGCCGAAGGATGATCCGAAGATCGCCATTTCGGTTTATGTCGAGAATGGTGGTTTTGGTGCAACAATTGCGCTGCCCATCGCCAGCTTGCTGATCGAGAAATATCTTACGGATACGATCACACGCCCGTATATGATCGACCAAGTCAAACAGATGAAAATTTACTATCCCAATGCTAAGAAATAATAGTTATGGAGGCTCACGGTCGCTCTTCACCTCGTCGGTTGATTGGGTGATGATCCTGCTCTATGTGGGGTTGGTGCTGATCGGCTGGATGAGTATCTGCTCGGCCTCGTATGACGAAACGGCAGTTGATCCCTACTCCTTCTCGCACTTCTATGTGAAGCAGGTGCTGTGGGTTGTGCTGGCATTCGTGGTGGCGTTGGTGGTGATGCTGCTCGACGATAAATACTACCATATGCTGGCCTATCCAGCCTACATCGGAGGTCTATTGATCTTGATCGGCACATTGCTATTCGGTAAGGAGGTCAATGGCGCAAAGGCGTGGATCGAGATGGGATTCTTCTCGCTGCAACCCGTTGAGCTGGTGAAGATTGCTACGGCATTGGCTATGGCTCGCGTGATGAGCTCCTATTCGTTCTCGATCAGCCGTTTTGGCGACCTTATGCGTGTGGCGACGATCATCGCCTTGCCACTACTGATCATCATCTTGCAGAACGATACAGGATCGGGTATCGTGCTCTGTTCGTTCATCTTTGTGCTCTATCGTGAGGGGCTGAACAAGTGGCTTTGCATCCCATTCCTGCTGATCGCGGCGCTGTTTATCGGCTCGTTTGTCTTTACACCGATGACGATGTTGGTGTTGCTTATTCTGATCTGCACGGTGAGCGAGGTGCTGATGAACGATCAGTGGCAGTCGAGAGTGATCTATTTGGCGTCGTTGGCGTTTGTGAGCGTGATGACCTATCTGGTGGCGAACTATCTGATCGGGTGGCAGTTGTCGGCTTATAAGGCATTGCTCGGAGTGACGTTGCTGTCGCTCGTTGTGGTGGCGATCTACGCCTACCGAGCGCACCTGCGTAATATATTTATAGTGGTGGCGATGTTCGTTGGCTCGATGATCTTTCTGCCCACGACCGACTACCTCTTCAACTCGGTACTCAAAGAGCACCAGCAGAACCGTATCTACTCGTTCCTCGGCATCATCAACGATCCGAAGGGTATCGACTTCAACGTCAATCAGTCGAAGATCGCAATCGGTTCGGGCGGACTGCTGGGCAAGGGTTTCTTGGAGGGCACGCAGGTCAAGTATAACTTCGTGCCCGAGAACCATACCGACTTCATCTTCTGTACCGTAGGCGAGGAGTGGGGTTTCTTGGGATGCTTGGTGGTGCTGGCAATGTACTGCACGCTGATCCTGCGTCTGATGCGCATTGGTGAGCGTCAGGAGGAGCCGTTCGGGAGAATCTACTGCTACTGTGTGGCGTCGATCCTGCTCTTTCACCTGATGGTGAATGTGGGTATGACCATCGGTTTGATGCCTGTGATGGGTATCCCGCTGCCATTTATGAGCTACGGAGGTTCGTCGCTGTTGGCGTTCACACTGCTGCTATTTATTGCGATTCGTTTTGATGCGTCGCGCCGCCGATTTGGGGTTGAATAGAGCTTTTGCAGATGCGTAAAGCGGTAAAAACGAATAAATAAGAGTGAAAAACGATATTTTTATCGAGGAATATTTGTAAGTCTAACTTTTTTGCGTACCTTTGCACCGCTAAAAATTACCGTAATTGCGGTCGAAAGTATAGCGGAAGGCCCATTCGTCTATCGGTTAGGACGCAAGATTTTCATTCTTGAAAGAGGAGTTCGACTCTCCTATGGGCTACTAAACGTTTGAAAGTAAGAATTAAAAACATTATAACAAGATTATGGCAAACCATAAGTCATCGGAAAAGAGAATTCGTCAGACCGCTACCAAGCGTGCTCACAACCGCCTGTATCACAAGACCGCTCGTAACGCAGTTAAGGCTCTGCGTAACACCAACGAGAAGAGCGCAGCTGAGGCTCTGCTGCCTAAGGTAAGCTCGATGTTGGATAAGTTGGCTAAGATGCACATTATCCACAAGAACAAGGCTGGTAACTTGAAGAGCAGCGTTCAGCTCCACGTTAACTCGCTCTAAGTCGAGTGTGGCGCGGTCGGGGAGTGAAGCAAAGTGTTGCGCTCCGACGTTAATGTTTAGGGTGTCTGTTGCAGACACCCTTATTTTGCTTGTATGAATTTACGTAGAATGGAACAGGAGAAGATAACTAACCAAACAAACTTGACATTTGCCGAGCTGGGCTTGGACGAGCAGATGTTGCGCGCCATCGAGGCTAAGGGTTTCGAGCGCCCGTCGCCCATTCAGCGATTGACGATCCCTGCGCTGCTGGGCGAGGGAAAGGACCTGATTGCGCAGGCGCAGACGGGTACGGGTAAGACAGCGGCATTTGGACTGCCGTTGTTGCAATTGCTGACGCCCAAGGCAGGTCAGGTTCAGGCGATTATATTGGTGCCTACGCGCGAATTGGCGTTGCAAGTAACCGAGGAACTGATCTCGTTCAATCACGAGAAACGTGTGTCGGTTACGGCAATCTATGGCGGAGCGTCGATTGGCGAGCAGTTGCGTCGTCTATCGCGCGGTGTTGATGTGGTGGTTGGAACGCCGGGTCGTGTGTTGGATCACATCGGTCGCGGGTCGCTCGATCTGTCGGCAATCAAATATATGGTGTTGGACGAGGCCGACGAGATGCTCAATATGGGTTTCATCGAGGATATCGAGGCGATTATGGCTGCAATGAACGAGGAGCGTCGAGTGCTGCTCTTCTCGGCAACGATGCCCGAACGAATCGTGCGTCTGTCGCAGTCTTATATGCGCGAGCCACAATTACTTCGTGTTGAGGCGCAACAGCTGACTACCGACCTTACCGATCAGATCTACTTCGAGGTGCGCGAGAGCGATAAGTTTGATGCACTAACCCGCATTGTCGATGTCGAGGCAGAGTTCTATGGCATTGTCTTTTGTCGCACGAAGGTTGCGGTTGATGAGATCTCGAACCGTTTGCAGGAGCGAGGCTATGCAGCTGAGGGTCTGCACGGCGATGTGTCGCAGGCGCAGCGCGAGAAGATCCTGCGCAAGTTCAAGGCTCGTCAGGCAAACATTCTGGTGGCTACGGACGTTGCAGCGCGCGGTATCGATATTGTAAACCTCACGCACGTAATCAACTACTCGTTGCCGCAGGATTCGGAGAGCTACGTTCATCGTATTGGTCGTACGGGTCGTGCAGGTAATGCCGGTACGGCAATCACCTTCCTTTCGCCGTCGGAGTTCCGTCAGTTTGGTTACTTGAAACGCGACATCAAGGTCGATATCAAGCGTGAGGAGCTGCCCTCGCCGCAGGACATCGTGGCGATGAAACGCAAGCGCATCAAGGACGAGATGGCCGAGGTGGTCGAGAGCGACAGCTACGTAACCTACACCGATATGGCCATCGAACTGATGGGCGACTATACGCCCGAGGTGGCGATGGCGGCCCTGCTGCGAATGGCCTTCAAGAATGAGTTGGACGAGAAACAGTATCCCGAGATTCGCTCGTTTGCGGTGGATCGTCGCGGTACGGTGCGTCTGTTCCTGTCGATTGGTCGCAAGGATGGTTTCGATGGTCGCAAGTTGGTCGGTCTGTTGAAACGTGAGTGCGATCTGCGCGACAAACATATCAGCGATGTGAAGGTGGCAGATTGCTATTCGTTTGTAACGGTGCCCTTTACCGATGCTGAGGAGGTCGTTCGTCGATTGAACAAACTGCGCAAGGGCAAGCGTCCCGTAGCAGAGATCACCGAGGGGGCCCGTGCCGAGAAACCTCGCAAGGAGCGCAAAGAGCGTTCGGCACGTGAGGAGCGTACTCCCGCCGAACGGGCTGCGGCAGAGGTATTTGCCGAGGAACGTGAGCAGATCAACCGTCCCAAGCGAAAGGCAGCATCCAAGACCCAACGTGCGACGACCGAGCGTAGCAACGACACCTTCGATTGGAGCTACTTCGAGCGCGGAGGCAACAGCTGGGGGGCGGATCGCCACGGCTCACGAGGCAAGAGCGCAAAGCCCTCGCGTGGAGCAAAAAACACGAAGGGTGGCAAGAAGGGTGGTCGACGATAGAGCATGCACTGACAAAGTGGCAGACGGTGCGTCGTGCCGACGGCGCATTTTGTCATAAAATTGTGTCAAACGCAGTTTGGCATACCGATTGATATAGATGTTCTTCGTAAAACAGAAAACTAACAAAAATCTAAAAATAGTTTTAGCAATGAATGTAAAACCGTTATCAGACAGAGTTCTCATTCTGCCCAATCCGGCAGAGGAGAAGACCGCCGGCGGATTGTTTATCCCCGACACCGCAAAAGAGAAACCCCTTGCAGGTAAAGTTGTAGCCGTTGGTCCTGGCACGGCCGAAGTGAAGATGGAGGTCAGCGTGGGCGATCAGGTGCTCTATGGTAAGTATGCTGGCACCGAGATTCAGGTCGAGGGCGAGAGCTATCTGATTATGCGTCAGAGCGATATTCTGGCTATTATCTAATCCGATTAAAAAACGAACAAAGCTATGGCAAAAGAGATTAAATATAATGTTGAGGCGCGCGAACTGCTCAAAGAGGGTGTCGATGCGCTGAGCAATGCAGTTAAGGTAACGCTCGGTCCTAAGGGTCGTAACGTGATCATCGACAAGAAGTTCGGTGCTCCGCAGGTTACCAAGGATGGTGTTTCGGTAGCAAAGGAGGTCGAGTTGGACAACGCCTTTGCAAATATGGGCGCACAGATGGTCAAGGAGGTTGCTTCGAAGACCAACGACGACGCAGGTGATGGTACCACGACCGCAACCGTGCTGGCTCAGGCTATCATTGGTGTAGGTTTGAAGAACGTAACCGCTGGTGCTAACCCGATGGACTTGAAGCGCGGTATCGACAAGGCGGTTGCTACCGTTGTGGCATCGCTCAAAGAGCAGAGCCAGACTGTTGGTCAGGACATCGCTAAGATCGAGCAGGTGGCAACCATCTCGGCTAACAACGATGCTACGATCGGTAAGCTGATCGCTGAGGCGATGAGCAAGGTCAACAAGGAGGGTGTGATCACCGTCGAGGAGGCTAAGGGTACCGAGACTCACGTTGAGGTTGTCGAGGGTATGCAGTTCGATCGTGGCTATATCTCGCCCTACTTCATCACCGACACCGAGAAGATGCTGGCAGAGTTGGACAAGCCTTTCATTCTGGTTACCGACAAGAAGATCTCGACAATGAAGGAGCTGATGGGCGTGTTGGAGCCCGTGGCTCAGAGCGGTCGCTCGTTGCTGATCGTTGCTGAGGATGTCGATGGCGACGCTTTGTCGGCATTGGTTGTAAACCGTCTGCGTGGTTCGTTGAAGGTGGCTGCTTGCAAGGCTCCGGGCTTTGGCGACCGTCGTAAGGAGATGTTGGAGGATATCGCAATCCTGACGGGCGGTATGGTGATCTCGACCGACAAGGGTATGAAGATCGAGGACGCTACGATCGATATGCTCGGTACGGCCGAGAAGGTAACTCTGAACAAGGAGAACACCACCATCGTCAATGGCGACGGCTCGAAGGAGGCTATCGAGGCTCGCGTGGCTTCGATCCGTGCTGCTATTGAGATCTCGACTTCGGACTACGACAAGGAGAAGTTGCAGGAGCGTCTGGCTAAGTTGGCTGGTGGCGTAGCAGTTCTCTACGTTGGTGCTGCGACCGAGGTTGAGATGAAGGAGAAGAAGGACCGCGTTGATGACGCTCTGGCTGCAACTCGTGCTGCGGTTGAGGAGGGTATCGTTCCGGGCGGTGGCGTTGCGTATATCCGCGCTACGGCTGCTTTGGAGAACCTCAAAGGCGACAACGAGGATCAGACCACAGGCATCAACATCGTTAAGCGCGCTATCGAGGAGCCTCTGCGCCAGATCGTTGCAAACGCAGGTGGCGAGGGCTCGGTAGTAGTCAATAAGGTCAAGGAGGGCGAGGGTGCCTTTGGCTACAACGCTCGCGACGACCGCTACGAAGATATGCTTGCAGCGGGTATCATCGACCCGACCAAGGTGTCGCGCGTGGC
>JAZOMS010000277.1:0-2018 GCA_045654145.1 Alistipes sp.
GCTAAACGCACCTGCGCCACCGCCAAAAGGTAGTGGCGCAGATGTTTTTACGGCTCCGAACGCAATAATTGTGAATCGTGAATTGTGAATTGTGAATTAAAATTTCTACCTTTGCGCCATAATGGAGTAAGAATCAAACTATGTACACTCAGATTATTCGCCCGATATTGTTCTGCCTGTCGCCAGAAAATGTCCATAAATTGACCATTGGAGCATTGCGTTTTGTCGGCTACATTCCTGGATCGAAGTGGTTGATGAAGAAACTATTCGCTGTAAAGCACCCTGCACTCGAACGTGAGGTTTTTGGAGTCAAATTTGCCAATCCGATCGGTATCGCCGCAGGTTTCGACAAAGATGCTGAGGTCTATAACGAGCTCTCGGCACTCGGTTATGGTTTTGTCGAGGTGGGTACCGTAACGCCCAAAGGCCAGCCCGGTAATCCCCGCCCGCGTCTGTTCCGTCTGCCCAAGGATAAAGCGATCATCAATCGTATGGGTTTCAATAATCACGGTATGCAGAATGCGATCGAGAATCTGCACAACCGTTGTCAGGATACTGTCGTGGGTGCCAATATCGGTAAAAATTCGCTTACTCCGATCGAGGAGGCACCGTCGGATTATCTGAAATTGTTCCGTAATCTCTATCAATATGTTGACTATTTCGTAGTGAATGTCAGCTGTCCCAATGTGGCAAAGGTTACATCGTTGCAGAACAAACAAAGCGTGATGGAGATCCTCGAACCGCTGTTTGAGTTCCGTCGTGGTCAAAGTCAATATCGCCCAATTCTGCTCAAAATTTCTCCCGATCTGAGCGATGCATCGGTGGATGATATGACCGATGTGATGATCGAAACGCCGCTTGATGGTATCGTTGCGACTAATACTACCACCTCGCGTGCAGGTCTTTCGGCTGATCAGAAGACGATAGATGCAATAGGCAACGGCGGTATGAGTGGTGCGCCGCTGACCAAGCGAGCAGTGGAGGTTGTGCGTCGTGTTCACGAACGTTGTCAGGGGCGCTATCCGATCATTGGTGTGGGTGGCGTGATGACGGTCGATGATGCCAAGGCGATGCTTGACGCTGGTGCAAGTTTGGTGCAGGTCTATTCGGGTATGATATACAATGGCCCTGCGTTTGCTCGTCAGATATGCAAGCAGCTGATAGCTGATTATGAGGCTGATGAGGCTGCAAAGCAGCCGGCTGAACAAGCTGAATAAAAATCTAATATGCAAGCTCAAATCATTACTATCGGCGATGAGATTCTGATCGGTCAGATCGTGGATACCAACGCCGCCTACATCTCTCGTGCCCTCAACTCGGCGGGCGTGGTTGTAACCGAGCGTCTGTCGATTGGCGACGACCGTGAGCGAATCATTGAGGCTCTGGACTCGTCGCTCGCGCAGTGCGATCTGGTTATTATGACGGGTGGTCTTGGCCCCACGAAGGATGATATCACCAAACGCACGTTGGCCGACTACTTTGGTATGGCGTTGGTGCGCAATGAGGCTGTCTATGAGCACGTTAGGGCAATGCTTGCAGTACGTGGAATTGAGTTCAATGAGTTGAATCAGAGTCAGGCCGATGTGCCCGATGACTGCACGGTGCTACACAATGCTCACGGTACGGCTCCTGCGATGTGGTTCGAGCGTAAGGGTAAAGTGGTCGTTTCGCTGCCGGGTGTCCCATTCGAGATGGAGCACCTGATGCAGGAGGAGGTGTTGCCGCGTCTGCGTGCGCAATTCTCTCTGAAACAGGTTGTTCACCGCACGATGATCACGTCTGGATTGGCCGAATCGATGCTTGCTAAGCGTATCGAAAAGTGGGAAGATGCGCTACCTGACTATATCAAGCTGGCATATCTGCCTGCACCTTCGCAGGTGCGCCTGCGATTGTCGGCATACGAGGTTGATGGTCGCGAGGTGGGTGATGAGATCGCTCGTCGATTTGAGGAGTTGGAGCAGTTGATCCCGCAATATGTGGTGGGCTACGAGCACGAATCAATCTTTACATACGTTCAT
>JAZOMS010000278.1:0-1414 GCA_045654145.1 Alistipes sp.
TGTATGGTTCGCCTTCGACCACTTACGAGGTCAAGGGCAAAGTCCTTGATAATAAAGGCAATCCCATCAACGGCATAAAAATCGCATTGCAAGACGACGCGACCGATCCTAATCCATACGAAATCGCAGAGAGTCAGAGCCTTGAAAATGGCGACTACACGATTCGCAATACAACGTTTCCCAGAAGCAAACTCTATCTCTCGGTCGAGGACGTCGATGGCACGGCAAACGGTGGCGAGTTTGAAGAACAAACTATCGAGCTCGATTTCAGCAAGGTCGAGGCTAAGGGCGACAAAGATGCGTGGTACAACGGCACCAAATCGCTCGAAAAGCATATCGTAATGCAGGAGAAGAGCGACGAGGTACAAGAGTAATTTCTCGCTCGGAAATGCGCAACTTTCGCGCGAAAATGCGTACCTTTGTATTGGAGTGGTCGGAACGTTACGACCACTAATACCGCAACGCTATGAGATACAAAGTTTTAGCAACAATGATGGCTCTGCTCGGTTTCGGTGCTTCGTGCTCATCGACACGCCAACAGAAAACAGCCGAACAGCCCGAAGAGCAGCCTACCGTACAGCAGGATTCGATCGAAACGCCACAGATCAGGCTGATGTATGGCGTGCCGCCCGTTGCATTCCGCAAGGAGGCCCTCCAAGCCACTCCCGAACAACCCGAAACCACACAACCCGAGCAGACCGAAAGTCCGCTCAAAATGATTGACAATCAATAATCAACGCACCAATGGCTAACGATCTGAACGGACGTCGACTCGGACTGCGCAAACGGCTCGGATTGGAGCTCTTTGCGCAACTCTACAAACACACCGTCGAGGAGCATCCACTGCGTACGCTATTTTGGGAGTGCACGTTGCGTTGCAACCTCAACTGCCGCCACTGCGGTAGCGATTGTCGCGCCGAGGCGACCGTGCCCGATATGCCGTTGGAGGACTTCCTGCGCGTGGTCGATGAGCAGATCACACCACACGTCGATCCGCACAAAGTGATGGTCGTAATCTCGGGTGGCGAGGTGCTCGTACGCAAAGATTTGGAGCGTGCAGGGTTGGAACTCTATCGACGTGGCTACCCGTGGGGAATCGTTACTAATGCGCTGGTTCTCACGCCCGAACGTTTCGAGAGTCTGCTGCGTGCAGGACTGCACTCGATCTCGGTCAGCTTCGATGGATTCGAAGAGCAACACAACTATATTCGTCGCAATCCGCATAGCTACGAGCGCGCTTTGGAGGCTCTGCGAATGATCGCTGCTGACGGCACGGTGGCCTACGACGCCGTAACCTGCGTTACGGGAGCGCTTGTGCCACGCCTTGAAGAGATGAAAGAGTTGCTCATTGCAAACGGCATTAAACATTGGCGAATCTTTACGATTTTCCCCGTTGGACGCGCTGCCGACGACC
>JAZOMS010000279.1:0-1226 GCA_045654145.1 Alistipes sp.
GATTGTCAGACGGGCGATATTCTCGAATTTCGTCCCGACCAACCTGAGCCCGACTCCGAATGTTAAATAGTGTTAATTAATGTTAATTCTGACAGCGTGCCTATTGTTTCCGAAAAAAACTTTCTAACTTTGTGGCACATAACTTACAAAAACGGAATTTGATATGAAACTACTGAAAATGATTTTGCTTGCGGCGGCGATGTTTGTGGCTTCGGGTTGCGAGGAGCAGTTCAAGTTCAACGAGGATACGCTCGCGCAAACCATTTGGAAAGGGCACTACAAAGCCTACAACGCTCTTGGCAACAGCGCGATGGAGTGGTACGACTTTACTGTGCAATTTACGACCGATAGCACGGGTAAATATATTGATGAGGATAGCCAAGTGAGCTATTTCGAGTATGAGGTCGAGGATCGATTGCTGACGATCGAAGGTGTTGGCACGGGCGTACTCGTTATCGATTTCAGCGGCTCGTGGATCGTCCATAGCTCGTCGAAAGAGTTGCTCGAACTTGTGCGCTATCAGCCTAACAAGGAGTTGATAACCCTCACCCGCGAGTATTAATCGGCTATCACACCCAAACGAAAAGGTCGCCCCTGCGTGAGGCGACCTTATTTTATTTTCTGCAAACCTTATGTAGAATAATTAGCGGAATTTTGCGGACGGGGCGCAGGGCAACCCAACCGAGTGCCAACCAGCGGTGCAGAGCCGAAATCCGTACACACCCAAGCAGCCGTTCGCGGGCAACTGATTCTGTGCCGATGTAGTTGCCATCGCCCATCAGCGTAACGCGATCCTCGCCCTCGAAGTCTATCAAGCGATGAATGAGGTAATGTCCCTCATCTGTCTGAGCGAAAAGCACATTGCCACGACGTATATCCTCCTCGCGCAGTGGCTCGATACGTACCGTCGCACCGCTACGGAAGAAGGGTAGCATACTCTGCCCCTGCACGCGAATCAGCACCGAACGACCCTCGTTCAGCTCCTCGTGCGCCGCACCGAAAAGTATATTATTGGCAATGGTTTGCATAGCTCTATTTGCCGAAAATTGTCGAGTAGGAGAGTTGCGCAGCCTCGGCATTGGGTAGGCACTCCAAATGGTAGACGGGTACGGTTGAGATCAGCGACGAGAGCGTTTCGCAAATAGCGTCTTGCAACTCCTCGTCGTACGCAAACGACGGCGGACACGACGGCAACAGCGCTCCGGGAGCCTCTAAGGCTGTGAGGC
>JAZOMS010000280.1:0-1255 GCA_045654145.1 Alistipes sp.
TTCATAATATAGTAGCCAAAACGCTCACCCATATTACTCAAAGCAGCAGCCAACAAACCTTTGGGATGTCCTTTGAACATAATTTGAAAATAGTGTTAGTTAATTATTAGTATTAAATTGTTGTTTCGCTTACTAAAACTACGGGCGTTTTTCACCCATAATCTTTACAAAATTAGAAAAATTTTTCGAATTCTTGCATATTTAGCGCAAAATTCCTAACTTTATTGTGTCAATTTTTAAGACTTAACACTATGTTGATCGAGAAAAAGCATATTCCTATCGTTGAGCGCGACGCTTGGTTGGAGCCTGTCGAGGGCGAACTGATCCATCGCAAAGAGTTATATATCAATCAGATGTTTCAGATCGAGCGCACCGCTGGCTCAATAGTCGATTATGCCAATGGCTACCGCTATTACGGTTGGCAACGCGACGAGATGCTTTCGGGTTGGTGGTTTCGCGAATGGCTCCCCGCCGCCAAGGAGGTCTATCTGTTTGGCGATTTCAACGATTGGCGTCGTGGCGAGTTGGAGTTGCACCGAGGTGAAGGCGGCGTGTGGAGTATCTTCCTGCCCGATGCGATGTACAAGAACAAACTCACTCACGGCTCGACCTACAAGATGGCCGTACACGGCGACAACGGATGGCACGATCGCATTCCGGCATACGCCACTCGCGTAGTGCAAAACGAACAGACGAAGGATTACTCGGCTCAGTTCTGGGCTCCCGCCGAGCAGTTCGATTGGCAGGGCGATGCTTTCGACGCCAAACAACTCGGTTCGCTGTTCATCTACGAGGCTCACGTGGGTATGGCACAGGAGAAGGCCGACGTGGGCACATACCGCGAATTTACTCGCAAGATCCTGCCCAAGATTCGTCGCGCGGGCTACAATGCGGTGCAGCTGATGGCTGTTGCCGAGCACCCCTACTATGGCTCGTTCGGTTACCACGTTTCGAATTTCTACGCTCCGTCAAGCCGCTTCGGTACGCCCGAAGAGTTGAAGGAGTTGATTCGCGTAGCTCACTCGATGGGGCTGGCGGTGATTATGGACGTTGTTCACGCCCACTATGTCAAAAACTTCAACGAGGGTCTGCGTGAGTTGGATGGTAGCGACCACCACTACTCGCCCGCAGGCAACGCTGGCTACCAAAAGTATTGGGACTCGATGACTTTCGACTACGCCAAGCCCGAAGTGCAGCACTTTCTGCTGTCGAATCTCAAATATTGGCTCGATGAGTTCCACTTTGACGGTTTCCG
>JAZOMS010000281.1:0-2565 GCA_045654145.1 Alistipes sp.
GGCGTAAGATTGATCTTGGCTTTTGTTGTCAGACTGATTAGGAACTTCGTAGCCTGTCAGGTCTTGATCACAAGCGAAGAAAGAGATGGCAGCTACGAAAACGAAGATTGAGAAAATCTTTTTCATAGCTTAATTCTTTAATGTGTTTTAGAACTATTTTTGTACGCGTACAATGCAACGGTAAGAAAAATTTCCTGCCGTTGTTCCAATATTGCAAAAAATCAGAATAGTTCCATCTGACCGTCGCGGTAGAGATTGAACACCTCGCAGCCGAGCGAGCGGGCGCGAGAAACGGTGTAGGCCGTGCCGCCTGCGCGACCATCAAACCACGCCACGACCGTTGCAACTCGTTCGACCATATAGTCGTCGCGTCGCAAAAAGCAGTCGCGCGAGTACTCCTCCGCAAGCACCTCTACCCTATTTGCCGCCTGCAAAATCTGCTCATAATCGCGTCGCACAACTGCCGAGAAACCGCGCGCCTGACCCCGAAATGGCACCGCCGCAACAAGCTGAACGCCCGAATATTGACGTTGCAGGTCGAGCACTGCACGAGCCGCCAGCAGATCAAATCCTTCGGCCATACCGCTATAAAAACAGCGCGCGCCACGTGCGTACAACTCCCGTAGCGTAGCGTCAAGGCGAACACGCAGTGCCTGCTCGCTATCACCCGCAGCGTAGTTCATCGCACGGTGGCCCGTAAATGCCACACTATATTTTCGGTTGCAGTGCATAGCACAAATGTACGAAATTTTTTCGGGCTGCGGGTGCAATCGTGGCGGGAAATTTGCAAGCTATGACCAACGAACCATAAAACAAAAAATAGTTTACGATTATGAAAAGTTCAGCTACTTGTATGTTAGTTTTTCTGGGTGGAGCGATGGTCGGTGCTGCTACGGCTCTGCTCTGCTCGCCCAAGTGTGGTGCTGACCTGCGCCACTCGATCAAGGAGATGGTCGACAAAGAAATGGCTGCATTCCGCGACCGCTTCGAGGAGATCAAAGAACACGTGCAATAAAAAACGTCCGAACGATGGCACCCGAACATCACGACAACGCTAACGACACCACACTCGTCGAGCAGGTAACGGAGTACGTCCAACTGCAACTTACCGCCACCAAACTCGCAACCGTAGAGTTTCTCGCACTGATGCTCAGTAATGGTTTCGGTATATTGCTCGCAGTGGTGGCTGGGCTGTTGGCACTGATGTTCATCTTTGGAGCGGTTACGCTATGGATTGCCGAGGCGATCGGGTCGCTCGAATGGGCAATGATCATCGTAGCCATCTTTTTCGCCATCGTGGGTATTATGGCCTACGTACTACGAGAGGAGATGATTGCCAACAGATTGGTTCGAGGATTGTCTCGAATGTTCTTCGAGACCGATAACAACCACAAAACTGATGTGAAAGATGATTGACCAACAGCGATTTGCAGATATTGGCTCACTGGATGAGTTGCGCGAATGCCGTCGAACAATCGCCGAAAGTGTGGCACAAAGTCGCACCCGACTCGATCACCGACGACAGCAGTTGACAACCCGTCTTACTCCGACCTCGATTCTGGGTTATGTTGCCACACGCACCGAATCGGTACTGGCTATTTTCAGCGTTGCCCGCCGAATCTACTCGTTAGCACAAAAGACCTTTGCACGTATGAAGAAGGGCTGACCCACTCTGGGGTCAGCCCTTCGCTGTTAGACTACTGCGGTGCGGTCAGAAGAGTAACGCTATACCAAACTAAATGGTCGGAAGGCTTCTACTCCTCCAATTCGTAAGGCAGGAAGTGGAACTCCTCGCGTGCCTTCTGCTCCGAGAAACAGTAGTAGGTGATATCGGCCGACGAGCAGATCTCGCCCCCACACGACAGCGTCGCCTCGATCATCACAAAACTGCGCTTTCGATCGACAATATGTGCGCGAACTTCAACCTGCACATCATCTCCTATCGGAACAGGTTTGCGATACTTCATATTGAGCGCCGTCGTCATCGCCGAGGTCTGGATCTTGCGCGAAATGACCCAACCGCCCACCTCGTCCATCAACGTCGCCTGAATACCGCCGTGGAGCGTCTGCACCCACCCTTGATACTCAGCACGCGGCGTCCAATAGCAGACCACATCGTCGCCGTCCTCGTAAAACTCCATCTTCAATCCATAGGGATTGTGGGGCGCACAAGCAAAACAGTTGTAGCCCTCGGCCTCCAATCCGATATAGGGGTTGCGAATTTTCTTCATAATTATAGTCCGTTTGTTGGACGCAAATTTAATATTTTTTCGTGGTTTTGGAGCATTGCAGAGCTATTTTTCGACTTAGTGAGCACCTTAGCCCCTCGAAAAAACGACACCGCACACCATTCACAAATCTTTGGAAAGTAACGAGTTAGCGCCAAGTATCAAAAAATGATAAAAATTTTAGGCAAAAAAAGTTGGCAAAAAGTTTGCAGATAAGAAATTTTGCCTTACCTTTGCACCGCAATCAGTTGATGATTGAATGCCTCTTTAGCTCAGTTGGTAGAGCACGACACTCTTAATGTTGGGGTCCAGGGTTCGAGCCCCTGAGGGGGTACAG
>JAZOMS010000282.1:0-3854 GCA_045654145.1 Alistipes sp.
GGGTTTAGGCGTCGGTGGTCGCACCGAACCGCTGTTTGTGATTGCAACCGACGTCGAACAGAATGTGATCTATATGGGTCAGGGTGATGATCACCCTGGATTGTATCGCCGAGCGTTACATATCGTTGAGAATGAAATTCATTGGGTGCGCACTGATTTGGCTATGGAGATAGGCGAACGACGTCGCTACTCGGTACGAATTCGCTACCGCCAGCCGTTGCAGGGAGCGGAGCTGATTCGCACACAAGATGGGCTCTACATTCGTTTCGACGAACCTCAACGTGGCGTTACGGCAGGTCAGTTTGCTGCGTGGTACGATGGCGACGAGATGGTCGGTTCGGGCGTGATCGAGAGATAGCAAACGCATATTCGCAATTTACAATCAGGTCGTCCATCGGGCGACCTTTCTTTATGTTCCCTATCCTCCATACCCCCATTGTAGAAGTAGGGAAAGCCATAAAAATCAAGCTATTCTCCATTTTTTCAAAAATTTCGAGCGTGAGCCTTTGGCATTTGCAGAAAAATTGCTATCTTCGCAGACTTGAAGTATGATAACGAAAATTAACTAAATTTCAATCAAATAATCGTTACAAGAAATGTCAAACGTAAAAAGAGTCTACACCTTCGGCAACAAAGAGGCTGAGGGCAATGGCAAAATGAGAGAACTGCTGGGTGGCAAGGGTGCTAACTTGGCAGAGATGAACTTGATCGGTATCCCCGTACCTCCGGGCTTTACCATCACTACCGACGTTTGCTCGGAGTACTACCAGTACGGCAAGGAGAAGATCGTTGAGATGCTCCGCCCCGAGGTTGAAAAGGCTATGAAGGGCATCGAGGAGTTGCCCGGCCGTAAGTTCGGCGATCCCGTAGCTCCGCTGCTCGTATCGGTTCGTTCGGGTGCTCGCGCGTCGATGCCCGGTATGATGGATACCATTTTGAACCTCGGTCTGAATGACGAGGCTGTTGAGGCTATCTCGAAGCTATCGGGCAACCCCCGATTCGCTTGGGACTCGTACCGTCGTTTCGTGCAGATGTATGGCGACGTGGTGCTGGGTATGAAGCCCGTTAGCAAGGAGGATCAGGATCCCTTCGAGGTTATTATCGACGAGTTGAAGGAGGAGCGTGGCGTGCAGAACGACACCGACCTTACCACCGACGACTTGAAGGTATTGGTTGCTAAGTTCAAGGCAGCAGTTAAGGAGCAGACCGGTTCGGACTTCCCCGTATCGGCTTGGGAGCAGCTCTGGGGCGCAGTTTGCGCAGTATTCGGTTCGTGGATGAACGAGCGCGCAATCCTCTATCGTAAGCTCAACAACATTCCCGCTGAGTGGGGTACCGCGGTGGACCTACAGACAATGGTATTCGGTAATATGGGAGAGAACTCGGCTACCGGTGTTGCTTTCTCGCGTGATGCTGCAACTGGTGAGAACCTCTTCAATGGTGAGTACCTGATCAATGCTCAGGGTGAGGACGTAGTAGCGGGTATCCGTACTCCTCAGCAGATCACCATCGAGGGTTCGAAGCGTTGGGCTAAGGCTCAGAACATCTCGGAGGAGGAGCGCGCATCGAAATATCCTTCGTTGGAGGAGGTTATGCCCGAGGTTTACAAGGAACTCGACGAGATCCAGCACCACTTGGAGGAGTACTTCACCGATATGCAGGATATCGAGTTCACCATTCAGGACGGTAAGTTGTGGATGTTGCAGTGCCGTAACGGTAAGCGTACCGGCGCAGCAATGGTGAAGATCGCTATGGATATGTTGGCTGAGGGTCTGATCAATGAGAAGACCGCAGTTCTGCGTTGCGAGCCCGCTAAGCTCGACGAGTTGTTGCACCCCGTATTCGACAAGGCTGCAATGAAGAACGCTAAGGTTCTGGTTAAGGGTCTGCCCGCATCGCCGGGTGCTGCTACCGGTCCGGTTGTATTCTTCGCTGAGGACGCTGAGAAGGTTGCTGCAACCGGTCAGAAGGCTATCTTGGTTCGTATCGAGACCTCGCCCGAGGATTTGAAGGGTATGTTGGACGCTGCAGGTATCTTGACCCAGCGCGGTGGTATGACCTCGCACGCTGCCGTTGTGGCTCGTGGTATGGGTAAGTGCTGCGTGTCGGGTGCAGGTGAGTTGCAGATCGACTATAAGGCTCGCACCATCAAGATCGGTGAGTACACCATCAAGGAGGGCGATTGGATTTCGTTGAACGGTTCGACCGGTGAGGTTTACCTCGGTCAGGTAGCAACTCAGGCAGCTGACCTGAGCGGCGACTTCGGTAAGCTGATGGAGCTGGCTGGCAAGTACGCAACGATGAAGGTTCGCGCTAACGCTGACACTCCGAAGGATGCTGAGCAGGCATTTGCATTCGGTGCTGAGGGTATCGGTCTGTGCCGTACCGAGCATATGTTCTTCGAGGGCGACCGTATCAAGGCTGTTCGTGAGATGATCTTGGCTGATGATGAGGCTGGTCGTCGTGTAGCTTTGGCTAAGTTGCTGCCTATGCAGCGTGGCGACTTCGAGGGTCTGTTCAAGGCTATGAAGGGCTATCCCGTGATCGTACGTCTGCTCGATCCCCCTCTGCACGAGTTCGCTCCTAACACTGCGAAGGAGCAGCAGGAGATGGCTGACGAGTTGAATATCCCCGTTGAGAAGGTTGCAGCACGCGTTGAGTCGCTGCACGAGGTGAACCCGATGTTGGGCCACCGTGGTTGCCGTCTGGGTAACACCTATCCCGAGATCACCGAGATGCAGGCTCGCGCTATCATCGAGGCTGCAATGAACGTGAAGGCTACGGGTATCGACGTGAAGGTTGAGATTATGGTTCCGCTGGTAGGTAACCACAAGGAGCTCCGTTACCAGAAGAACGTTATCGACCGCGTTGCTAACGAGGTATTCGCTGAGCGCAACGACAAGATCGACTATATGGTAGGTACTATGATCGAGGTTCCTGGCGCAGCTGTTAGCGCTAACCAGGTCGCTGAGGTTGCTGAGTTCTTCTCGTTCGGTACTAACGACTTGACTCAGATGACTCTGGGCTTCTCGCGCGACGATATCGCTAAGTTCTTGCCCGTATACCTCGACAAGGGTATCTTGAAGAACGATCCGTTCCAGATCTTGGATCGCAACGGTGTTGGTCAGTTGATCCGTGAGGCTGTATTCAAGGGTCGTAGCACTCGCGAGTCGTTGAAGTGCGGTATCTGCGGTGAGCACGGTGGTGGGCCTTCGTCGGTAGAGTTCTGCCACTACGCAGGTCTGAACTACGTATCTTGCTCGCCTTTCCGTGTGCCCATCGCACGTCTGGCAGCAGCTCACGCAGCTCTGAACGAGAAATAAGAGGTTTAGTATAGACCAAATATTGTGAAGATGACCACCCCCATAAGGGAGTGGTCATTTTTTTTGCGGCAAGCGAGCCCACAAAGGTGTGTCAAAATCGGAGATTTCGCCAATTCATTTTTGGCAAACAAAAAAGCCACGCTGAGTGCGTGGCTTAATTTTGAATCTTGGATATTGGTTTAGAAGTACTTAACCTCCTTACCTTCGATTGCCGAGATCAGATTATTGGCAGCCGAGCTTGCGCCAATGCGGAACAGCTCGGGAGTAAGCCACTCCTTGCCAAGCGTCTGCTCGACGATGGTGTAGTAGAGGGCAGCATCCTCAGCCGTGCGTACGCCTCCTGCTGCCTTGAAACCAACCTTGCGACCCGTCTTCTCGTAGTAGTCGCGGATAGCCTCGCACATCACAACAGCCGCCTCGGGCGTAGCTGCAACATCGATCTTACCTGTCGAAGTCTTGACAAAATCTGCACCCGCCAGCATCGATAGTAGCGACGCCTTGCGAATCAACTCGGGAGTTTTGAGCGCACCC
>JAZOMS010000283.1:0-2138 GCA_045654145.1 Alistipes sp.
GAATAGACGTAGCGATCGACAATCACTGCCTTGCCCTCGCTGAGCCAGCCACGAATCATCGGAGCTGCCTCGGCACGGTCGCCCGCATACAACAGCGCAACCAAATAGGGATTGACCTGCTCCAATGCACCCAACTCTCCACGCAAGAAACGGGCGATCAGATCGCCATAAATCGGCGCATCGAAACGCGGAAAGTGAAGATACTCACTCTCAATGCCACGTGCGGCCAACGCCTCGCGCAACTTTTTGATCTGGGTCGATTTACCTGCGCCATCGACGCCTTCGAGAACTATGAACGGCATAGCTTATAGGGTTATTTCGTTTTCAACCTTCAAAGTTAGCGTTTTTTTGCTGATTATCATAATTTTCGGCACAAAAAAAACGCACCTGATGAGGTGCGGTTATGATTATTTCTGAGCGATGGGTTACTTTTCGATGGGTTTGATTGATTTCTCTTTCAGAACTCCACGCACCCAACGAGCAGTGTATTTGCGACCGTCGAGGTCTTGAATTACACCCTTGCCGTGCGGAACGCCATTCTCAAAATTCACGGTGTACATAATGCCTTCGGGTGTTTGGAAAGTGCCTTGACCATTTGGCAGGTCGCGCTCCCACGAGCCACAATACTTGCTACCGTCGGGGTAAACCATTGTACCAACACCCTTAATCTCACCGTAGTAAGTCTGACCTTGATATGCTGCGCCGTCATTCCACTTTATCGTGGTAGTGCCCGTAGCCTCGTCAGTTACGGTTTCGGCAGAGAACTTTGAATCAATATATTGGTTATTGAGAGCGACTTTTGCCGCACGTTGTTTCACCCAAACAACATAATCGTTATATTCGTCATAATAATTTTGCGTTCCTATGCCATATTTATTTCCGTATCTTTGTCCAATCTTATAATCATCTTGTGATAAATCTTGGGCAAAAACACCACTCGGCAACCATAAAATAACTGCCAATAATATTAATAGATATCGTTTCATGGCGAAGTAGTTTTTGGTAATTAAATCACGTTTTCGCAAAAAACAAAAAAATCTTAAATTTTCCAAATTTTATCGCTGAAAATTAACGAATTAGGGGAAATTTTGGCAAAAATCTGCGATTTTGCCACACCTTAGCGGGCTACAAGCAAAGAAAACAATTTTGAATTGAAATGTCGATTTCTCCAAAATCGACACACGCGGTGGCGCCCGCGACTTTCAGTCGCCCCGCCCCACGCCACCGCGTGCATTTTAAGGTAAGCAAGGCAAAAAAAGTAAAACCCGCCCCGCAGGCGGGTGAATTTTGAATAACAAAAAAAGCCGCACCTCATTGCGAGATACGGCTTTCTTATCAATCGAAACAGAGCGACTTACTTGCGACGCTGCTGCTGTTGCTGAGCCTGCTGCTGACGCTGCTCACGCAACATCTCCTGCTGCTGCTTCAACAACTCCTCGTAACGCTGCTGGAAACTGCTCTTTTTCTTATTCTTTTTCTTCTTGGCGTTGGCCTGCATCTGCGCACGCACCTTATCGTCGTCGAGCATTGCGCGAATACCATAGGTCATCGCAATGGTGATCAACTGCGAAATGAAGTAGTAGTAGCACAAACCGCTCGAATAGCTATTGAACCACAACAACATCATCACGGGCATCATATAGAGCGTCATAAACTTCATACCTGCCATTTGAGGCTGCGAAGCAGCGGTCTGCTGATAGTTGATCCACGAATAGATGAACAACGACACTGCCATCAACAATGCGAACAGGCTCACGTGGTCGCCATACCAAGGTATCGAGAAGGGCAGATTGAGCACACTATCGTAGGTCGAGAGATCCTCAGCCCACAAGAAACTCTCACCGCGCAACTCAATCGAGGCGGGGAAGAAGCGGAACATCGCAATCAGGATAGGCATCTGGATCAGCATCGGCAAGCAACCACCCATCGGGCTGATACCTGCACGCTGATAGAGTTCCATCACGGCCTGCTGTTTCTTCATTGCGTCGTCGGGGTTGGGATAGCGAGCATTGATCTCGTCCATCTCGGGCTTGATGACGCGCATCTTTGCCATCGAAACATACGACTTGTAGGTCAGGGGCGAGATGAGGATCTTGATCACGATAGTCATAATCAAAATGATCCAACCGAAGTTGCCG
>JAZOMS010000284.1:0-10321 GCA_045654145.1 Alistipes sp.
TGCTCCGGCGGCAGTTGATACTACCGCCACGAAATCGCATAATACGATTTTCCACCGCTTGATTCGCTACTTCGAGCAGGCCAATGAGGATCGCACGCAAGAGAAGAAGTTTGATCTCACGTGGGTGCTTGGTCCGAGTTATTCGGCAGTTACGAAGGTTAGCTTAGGCATTTTGGCATCGGGTCTGTATCGAATCGATCGCACCGACACGATTACTCAACCCTCGAACGTTTCGCTCTATGCCAACATCTCGACATCAGGATATTACAAGGTGGGCGTTACGGGTTTGAATCTGATGGATCACAATCGCCACCGCATTAGGTATGACATCTCGTTTGCATCGATGCCCATCGACTATTGGGGTATTGGCTACGATATGGCTCGGGGATTAAAGTCGTCGATGGTTGAGAAGCGCTATCGTATTGATGCTGAGTATCAGTACGAGATGGTGCGTAACCTCTTTGTGTGTGCTGCTCTTGATTTCACTCACGCAGCGGCTCGAAAGGTCGAAAATATTGAATATCTGCTCGGTCAGCGCGACCAATATACCGCAACAGGTCTTGGTCTTTCGTTGCAATATGACAGTCGCGATTTCGCGCCTAATCCCTACCGAGGGGTCTATCTCAATCTGCGTGAAACCTATTTCCCTGCGGCATTAGGCTCCACATCAACAATTTGGCGCACCACTTTCACGGGTAACTACTATCAACGCTTGTGGAAGGGTTGTACGCTGGCTTTCGATGCCTATATGGAGTACAATTCGGGTCGTGAGATTCCGTGGTCGATGGTGGCTCAGTTAGGTGGTGGCTACCGTATGCGAGGTTACTATCTGGGGCAATATCGCGATAATGGTATGATCGAGGTACAGGCCGAATTGCGCCAAAAGATATACAATCGCCACGGTGTCGCAGTGTGGGTTGGTGCCGGCAATGTCTTTCCCAATTTCAATAGCTTTAAGTGGAGTCAAACCCTACCCAACTATGGTATTGGATACCGCTGGGAGTTCAAGCATCGAGTCAATGTTCGTATCGACTATGGTCGTGGTAAGCACGGTGGCTCGGTGGTTTTCAATGTTAATGAGGCATTCTAAATTATGGCAAAGCAACCGAACCAAAATAGTATACGCTACTCTCGCCTATTGATCGCGGCATTTGTTGCGACGCTGATGTTGCCTGCCTGTGTGCTGATATTTACCGATGGTTATTCTCTCTTGCACGCTCTATCGGCAGTGTTACTGCCAATGGGTTTCTATCTGTTGTGGAGCGTGGCGCATAAGCGTAGTGGAATGATGGTTTGCTGGGGCTTGCTGTGGTTTATTTTGGCGGCATTGCAGCTAGTATTGCTCTATATGTTTGGCAGCTCAATCGTTGCAGTAGATATGTTCACTAATCTATTCACTACCAATACTAATGAGGCAGGAGAGCTATTGAGCAATATTTGGCCGATGGTGGTGTTTGTTATTGTGTTGTATCTGCCTGTATTAGCTTTGGCTGTTCACTCGTTGCGACAAGGATTTACCATTGCATCCTCTACACGTCGAACAGCTGCAACAGTGGGAGCTGTGATGATCGTGATGGGCTGTGCTACTACTCAATTCAACGTCTTTCCGTTCAATGTTGTTGAGAACATATATCGATCGATCGATGAGTTTGTACAAGTGCGTCGCTACCCTACTTCATCGGCGAATTTCAGATATGGTGCTACGCATAACAAAACTACCAACCAGCGCGAAATCTATGTGATGGTGATTGGCGAGGCTGCACGTGCGGCTAATTGGCAGTTGTATGGCTACAATCGCCTGACCAATCCACGTTTGAGTGCCGAAAATGACATTGTGGTTTATAAGAATGTCTTGACACAGAATAATGCAACACATAAGAGTGTTCCCTTGATTCTTTCGTCGGTGTCGGCCGATAACCATTCGCAGATCTATTCACGTCGTGGTATAGTGCAACTTTACAAGGAGGCAGGTTTCCGAACACTTGTTGTGTCGTGTCAGGCCCCCAATCGAGGTTTGATTCAAATGTTATGCGACGAGGCAGACCGAACGGTCTATATGAACGGCTTGAACGATGGCGCAATGCTCGAACCGTTACGTGAAGCGATCACTGCGGATACATCAGATCTATTTGTCGTTCTGCATAGTTACGGCTCTCACTTCAACTATCGCGAACGTTATCCTGACTCATTCTCGTGTTTTACGCCAGATGACGATGTCTCGATCTCAAAAAAGAATCGCGAACGTATGGTGAATGCTTACGACAACTCTATTGTCTATACCGATTGGTTTCTCGCAGAGGTAATAGATCTCTTGCGTGAGGTAGATGCCTGCTCTGCAATGTTCTATTGTGCAGATCACGGAGAGGACCTATATGACGATCGCCGAGGTCGATTCTTGCACTCGTCGCCCACGATCACCTATTATCAGGCACACGTAGCTTGCTTAGGGTGGTTCTCGGAGGCTTGGCGGGCTACCTATCCCGAAAAAGCAGCAGCAGCCATCAGTAATTCAATGGCACCTGCAACAACTCATAGCGCATTTCATACGGTGGCTCAGCTGTCCTCGATCGAATCGAAATATATCGACTCCGAGGTTTCGCTGGTGAGTGATACGTTCGATTACTTGGTTGAACGCCACTACCTTGATGATCATTGCAATGCTCGCAAATATGGCGATGTGGGTTTGCAAGAGGAGGATTGGGTGCAGTTTGCTAATAAAGGTATAGCTAATTTGCAATAAAAAATGGCCCGACCGCATTTTAGAGTCGAGCCATTTTTGCTTTCGTTCGTAAGCTGTATTAGTTCTTTGCAGCCTCTACCGACTCCTTGCGGAACTCTTTCATCAACTTCGACAATTCGAGAGCAGCCTTGCGAGCGCGAGTGCCGGCAGCCTTATTGTTCTTCTCTACCTGCAACGCAGCGTTCTCCTGAAATAGGGCGATCTGCTCGTTAATCTTTGCAACTAATTCTTTCATAACTTTATTTAATTAAAAGGGTTTTCTTGTTGCAAAATTAATTAAACTATTCAATATCACAACTTTTTCGGCAAAAAAAATATACAAACGATCGTTTTTTTTACACTCTCGGCCATTTGTCAGTGTCAGGCAGTGCTCACGCGGTATATTTTTTGTCAAACTCTAAGAAAATTCGTTGATATGAGAAAGTTATTCTTTTTACTATTCGCATTGTGGGCAATGTCGAATGTCGGCTGTCATTCGCGAAAGAGTGCAGTAATAGCCCCGCATCGCACATTAAAGGTTGTGCGTGTCGAAGAGCAGATGCTCCCCACGCCTATGAGCTTTACGGGGCAGTTATCAAGTAATTACAGCGCTGTCATTCAACCTCGCATTAGTGGATACCTCACCTCAAAAAATTACGAAAAGGGGATGCCCGTCAAGCGAGGGCAGTTGCTCTACGCAATCGATCCGTCGCAAATCAACACTCAACTACTTGCAGCCGAAGCTTCGCTCAATGCGGCACGAGCTGAGGCTATCGAAGCCCGTAACAATTACGAGCGAGCCGTGCCGTTAGCCAAGATCGAGGCCATCAGTCGTAGCCAACTCGATCAATACACCGCTGCTTATCGTTCGGCAGAGTCGTCGGTCAAATCAGCCGAGCAACAACTGATCAATGCTCGCTTGGAATCGAGCTACACACGTATCTATTCACCGATTGATGGTATTATTGGTCAAACGTCAGCCTCAGTCGGCGACTATGTTGGTGTCGGGACGGAGTATTCGACACTGGCGACGATCGAGAATATTGACACCGTGTCGGTTAGGTTGGCAATCCCTGTTGCAGAGTATCTCTCTCGTCGCACAGACGATGGCGCACCTTCGTATGATAACGCCCGACTGTTGTCGGATATTCGATTATATATGTCCGATGGGACTCTCTACCCCTACTCTGGTGGTTATGCCTATACCGAGCAGGATGTTGGCTCACAAACGGGGACAATTGTTGTGGTCGTAAATTTCCCCAATCCGATGCAGATACTCAAAGCGGGGCAATATGCTCGTATTACTGCTAATGTAGGCGAGCTGCAGCCCTCGATTCTTGTGCCACAACGATGCATTACACAAAGTCTGGATCGAGCAAGCGTCTGGGTCGTAAATAGCGATAGCACGCTCACTTTTCGCAATGTCGAACTTGGCCCAACTATCGACTCGCTATGGATCGTTCGTTCAGGGTTAAATGATGGCGATATCGTACTGATTGATGGTGTGCAGCGTGCTCGCAATGGCGAACGAATTATACCCATTGAAATGAAGTAGCGTTATGGAGAGATTTTTTGTTTCACGTCCGATATTTGCCATCGTGCTTTCGATCGTGATTGTGCTGTTGGGTGCAATCTCGATCTTTAACCTTACGATTGAAGAGTATCCTGATATCACGCCACCGGTGGTCGAGGTGGCTGCGACGTATAGTGGAGCCGACGCTCAAACGGTGGATAATGCTGTTGCAACTCCCATAGCAGAGGGAATTATGGGTGTTAGCGATATGCTCTACATCCAATCGACAAGTTCGAATAGTGGCACGATGAATATTCAGGTTACCTTCGACATTGGCTCCGATCCCGATATGGATGCTATTTTCACCCAGAATAACGTATCGTCGGCCACGGCTCTGCTACCCTCGTCCGTTATGCAACAGGGAGTTACTACGCAGAAGACGCAAACAGGTTTTCTGCTGGTCTATGCGCTCCACTCTGATGGACGTTACGACGATCGTTATTTGTCGAATTATGCCTATATCAACCTGCAAAACGAGTTGCTTAAAATCGATGGTGTGGGCAAAGTTGAGATTATGGGAGCAGGCGAGTATGCAATGCGAGTGTGGATTCGTCCCGATCGTATGGATTACTACAATCTGTCGCTTGGAGATATCACCTCAGCCATCGAGGCTCAGGCTGACATCTATCCGACGGGACAATTTGGAGCTGAGCCTGCCACTGCGAGCACCGAATTTACCTATACCGTAACTCTACCTGCGCAGATCTCCTCTCCTGAGGAGTATGGCAATATCATCTTGCGCACGCTCGATGATGGATCACAGTTGCGATTGAGTGATGTGGCTGAGGTAACGTTCGGGAGCGAAAACTATGGCACCTCATCAACGTTCGGCAATAATCCATCGGCGATGATCGTGATCTACCAAACTCCGAATAGCAATGCAGTGGAGGTCGGAGCGCGAGTCAAGGAGGCTATTGCACAACTCTCAGACCGTTTCCCTGATGGAGTGAAGATCGACACCATTGTTGATACCACCACGAGCATCAAGGCTGGAATACGTGAGATTATCTACACGTTGGCTTTGGCGTTATTGTTGGTGATCCTCATAATCTACCTATTTATTCAGGATTGGAGAGCGACACTGATTCCGCTTATTGCTGTGCCGGTTTCGTTGATCGGAACGTTTATCTTCTTTCCGATGTTGGGCTTTTCGATCAATATCATCTCGCTCTTAGGGGTAATCTTGGCGATCGGACTTGTAGTCGATGATGGCATTGTGGTGGTCGAGGCAGTGCAGGTCAATATCGAACGAGGGATGTCGCCTCGTGAGGCTACGCTCGAAGCGATGCGCAGTGTCGCCTCGCCAATCATAGCTACGACGGTGGTGCTGCTGGCTGTATTTATTCCCGTGTCATTGACAGGCGGAATTACAGGGAGATTGTTTCAACAGTTTTCAATTACGATAGCCATATCGGTTGCCATATCGGCATTCAATGCTCTAACGCTGTCGCCTGCATTGTCGGCAATGATTCTGCGACCGAAACAGCGATCAGAAAAGGGATTCTTCGGCAGGTTCAACCGCTGGTTCGACCGTATGATGGAGCATTACTCTGCAACAACACGCCGTGCAACGGCTCATATTGCCCGAACGGGGATTTTTGTAGCGGTAGTGCTGGGAGTGATTGTAGCGCTATGGCGTGTGGTGCCATCGGGTTTCTTGCCTGAGGAGGACCAAGGCTATCTGATGGTTATGGTCAATTTACCTGAGGCAGCGTCGTTGCGTCGCACCGAGCAGGTGATGGCTGAGGTCGATCGGTTGGTGTCGAAACACGATGCGGTGCTCTACACTGCGGGCGCATCGGGCTTTGATATGATTACGGGTATCGCATCGTCATCGAATGGAATTATATTTGTCGCTTTGAAAGATTTTGATCAGCGTCGCACGACGGCCGCCCAACTTGCCACAGTGCTCAATGCAGAGCTCTATGGGGCGATTAACTCGGCCGAAGTCTATGCCATTACTCCACCCGCTATTCCAGGAATGGGTGTAACATCTGGAGTGGAGTTGCAGGTGCAGGATCTCGAAGGACGTGGATTGAACTATCTGGCCGAGCAGTCGAGAACGTTTATGTCTGCACTCGAAAAAATGGATGAGATCTCCTCCGTAACCACACAATTCGATGATAATGTTCCGCAACGATGTTTGGATGTTGATCGCGATTACGCGCTGAGCGAAGGAGTCAATCTGGCTGAGCTCTACGGGCAATTGTCGGCTTTCTTGGGCGGATCATACATCAATAACTTCAACCGTTTCGGACGACTATATCGGAGCTATCTGCAAGCTGCACCTGAATATCGCAACGATGCTGCTTCGCTCGACGCCTATTTCGTGCAGAATGGTTCAGGCGAGAGTGTGCCCGTATCAGCATTCGTGCGAGTGGTCGATACGGTTGGTGTCGAATATGTATCGCAGTTCAATCTCTATCGCTCAATTGCACTCACAGTCAATCCTGCCAAAGGTAGTTCATCGGCACAGGTGATGGATGTGATCGAGAAGCAGGCTGAGCAGGTGTTACCCGACGATGTGGGCATCGCGTGGAGTGGCATATCGTTTCAGCAACGAGCGGCATCGAAAGGGGGTGCATTGGTCTATGCATTGGCTGTGATCTTCGTATTTCTATCCTTGGCGGCACTATACAATAGTTGGAGTTTGCCGATGGCGATCATCCTTAGCGTGCCATTGGCTGTTATGGGGGCCTTGTCGTTTATCGGTATTGCTCATCTGTTCGACCCGAAATATATCAATGATATATTCATTCATATTGCCATCGTGATGCTTATCGGTTTGGCCGCCAAAAATGCAATTCTGGTTGTGGAGTATGCCGATCGACTATTTTTCGAACAGCGTAAATCGTTGCTCGATGCAGCTGTTGGAGCGGCAAGATTGCGAGTGCGACCGATTTTAATGACGGCCTTTGCGTTTATATTGGGTGTTGCTCCTCTGATTTTTGCACACGGAGCCTACTCGAATGCTCGCAATACGATGGGTGTAGCTCTGGTCGGAGGTATGTTGGTGGCAACGCTTGCGGGTATATTCCTATACCCCGCTTTATACTATCTCGTTGGCCGAATATTCAACCTCGAACGTAAACGCGAACAACATAAAGGTGAACCACTATGAAACAAATTTCGATAATTCTCGGCGTGCTGTTTGTGCTCAGTGCTTGCAATGCTCGCCTTACTCAACATCAGATTTCGCTACCGTCTGATTATAGCTACGCCGAGCAGGTGATTACCGATTCGCTTGAAGTCGATTTCGCGTGGTGGAACTATTTTGGCGATTCGACACTCAATAAATTGATAATGCGTTCGATTGCCAATAATCGCAATCTGCTGGTGGCAGCCTCACGCATCGAGCAAGCGAGGATCGAGCTTGACAACGTGCGCTCGAATTACCTACCTTCGTTCGCATTTGAGGTGTCGGCAGAGGGCAATTATACCAAAGAGAGCCGTATCGAGCAACAATATCAGATCGCTCCAACAATGAGCTGGGAGGTGCCACTATTCGGAGCGTTGCGCCACTCGCGTGATGCGGCATACGCTGAGTTGTGTGCCACGAAATGGGCTTTTCGAGGCGTTATGCTTTCGCTTACGACAGAGGTGGCGACATCATACTTCACGCTTCTGCAATATCGCAATTCGTTGGAGGTGGCACGCAATACCTATCGTCTGCGCGAGATTTCGGCTGCGTTGATGGATTCGATGTATCGTTATGGCTTTGTGTCGGCTGTCGAACGACAACAAGCGTATAGTCTTGCTGATGCTGCGGCGGTTGATATCCCCGCTTATGAGCGGGCAGTAGTCCAAACGGCAGCAGCTCTCAGCACTTTAATGGGAGAGTATCCACTCGATTCGATTGTCGATTCATCTGTGGCTCTGTACGCAGATTGTCTGCCACCCGAAATACCTGTTGGTTTGCCATCGGAACTACTCGAACGCCGCCCCGACGTTTTGGAGGCATATTACAGCGTTGAGCAGGCGGCAGCAAAGGTCAATATTGCTCGTGTGGCTCGATTCCCATCGTTGTCGCTTACCGCATCGGGCGGAGTCCTCGCATCAACGATTGAGGGGCTGACTTCGTCGAATCCCTTTGCGTGGAGTGCGGCAACAAAACTATTGCAACCTATCTATGCCTTCGGGCGATTGAAGCGCACTGAACTTTCGGCTCGTGAGGACTACTATCAAGCTGTCAAGCAATACGAACAATCGATTTTACAGGCATTTGCCGATGTAAGTGAAGCTCTATCGCAGATCTCGACATACGGACGTGAAGTGGAACGTTATAGGGCGATGGTTGAATCGGATAGGCGCATATATGAACTTGCCAATGCGTTATATAGCAACGGAATGAATAGCTATACCGATCTGGTTGATGCCGAGCGAACGTTGTACGATTCGCAGATGAGTTATGCCGAAGTTCGTGCTCAGCAATACATCGCATACGTGGCTCTGTTCAAAGCATTGGGTGGTGGTTGGTAAAAATAGTAGCGGCGAGTGATCGAAAAGCGAGTAAAATAGTGTATCTTTGTAGCCAATAAAAAGGAGTTACAAGATACAATGCGACTTTCAGACTTGCAAACCGGACAAACGGCCATCGTTCTCAAAGTATTGGGCTACGGTGGCTTTCGTCGCAGGGTTATGGAGATGGGCTTCGTGCGAGGCAAGCGTGTCGAGGTGATTCTGAATGCACCCCTGCGCGATCCGATCAAATATAAGATTATGGACTATGAGGTTTCGTTGCGCCGTAGCGAGGCCCAGATGGTCGAGGTGATCACCGAATCGGAGGCTCAGGATATGATCAATCAACTGGCCGATCGCCACGTAATGACCGCAGAGGAGCAGATTGAGCAGGTGATCTCGACTCGTCGTCGAGTGATCAATGTTGCATTGGTTGGTAATCCCAATAGTGGTAAGACTTCACTTTTCAACGCTCTGTCGGGTGGCCACGAGCACGTGGGAAATTATAGCGGTGTTACGGTCGATGCCAAATCGGGTACGTTCCGTTATAAGGGCTATCGTTTCAACATTACCGACTTGCCAGGCACATACGCTCTGTCGGCTTACTCTCCCGAAGAGATCTACGTGCGTCGTCATCTGGTTGAAAATACGCCCGACGTTGTGATCAATGCAGTCGTGTCGTCGAATCTCGAACGCAATCTCTACCTCACCACCGAACTTATCGACATCAACCCCAATATGGTGGTTGCACTCAATATGTACGACGAATTGGAGCGCCGTGGCGATCAGCTCGATTATGAACAGTTGGGTGCAATGCTCGGTGTGCCTATGGTACCCGTGGTGGCACGTGATGGTATAGGTTTAGAGCAGCTACTCCAAACTGTGATTGATGTCTATGAGAATCGCGATAGTCGTGTGCGCCATATTCACATTAACCACGGTGCTGTGGTCGAGAGTGGTATCGAGGCCTTGAAGAGTGTGATGCGCCCCGTGCGTGATCAGTTGCCTAAGCACTTCCCTCCGCGATATTGGGCTATCAAGTTACTCGAACGCGACAAGGAGGCTGAGCAGACGTTACAATCAATCGAGGGGTACGATGAATGGCTTGCGGTACGTGATCGTGAGGTCGAACGCATCGAACGTCAGTTGGGTGAAGATGTCGAGATGGCAGTAACCAGCGAAAAGTATGGTTTCATCGCTGGTGCTCTGCGCGAAACATACCAGAAGGGCGAACAGAATCCGATTGAAACCACAACCATTATTGATACGATCGTTACGCATCGAGTATTTGGTTTCCCGATCTTCTTCCTGCTGATGTGGTTGATGTTTGCTGCGACCTTCTCACTCGGATCCTATCCGCAGGATTGGATCGAGGTGGGAGTCAATTGGCTTTCGTCGTGGGTTGGCGGGCTGATGGCCGATGGCGCTCTGAAAGATCTGATCGTCAATGGAATCATTGGCGGAGTAGGTAGCGTAATCGTCTTTTTGCCCAATATCTTGATACTCTATCTGTTCATTTCGTTGATGGAGGATTCAGGTTATATGGCTCGTGCGGCATTCATTATGGATAA
>JAZOMS010000285.1:0-1631 GCA_045654145.1 Alistipes sp.
ATAGTCTTGGGAACGTGGATATTAGCAATAGGATACTGCTTTGCTTCGAGGAACTTTGCAATGCGGTTTGCGGTCGAAGCGGTATCGTCACCACCAACGGTTACGAGCAACTTTACGTTGTTCTCGGTGAAGAATTTGACGTTGAAGTTCTCCTCGAAATCCTTGTCGGTAGGCTTGAAGCGGCTCATAGTCAGGTACGAACCACCCTGATTGAAGATGTAGTCTGCCTTTACGAAATCCAGATCCTCGGTGCGAGGCGACGGATTGAACAAACCCGAATAACCATAGTGAAGACCGATTACACGGTAACCCTTCTCCAAGAAGGTCTTAGCTACACTGCCCACAACAGTGTTCATACCGGGAGCCGGACCGCCACCCGTCAGAATTGCAATTGCCTGTTTCATTGTTGTTTGTCTAAATTTAGAGTTATACTTATTCTTACTGCTTTACGTTGTGTCGTTGCCGAAAAATGCTCATTCACACTTTTCCGCGCCCAAAATTACGATTTTTTCGGCAATTATCTCAATATTCTGCATAAAAAAAGTGCAGAACCACACGTGTTCCGCACCTTTTATCAGATTTCGTAGTATTAGTTCGCTTACTTCGTAACGCGCTCCAACCACTTAACCATACCCAGCATTACGCCCATCGAAACAAGGCATACTACGAGGAATACGGTCCAGCACTGCCACAAAGGCCAAGCGTTGTACATCAGAGGACCAACCCACAGCATCAAGTTACCAACTGCGGTTGCACCCAGCCACAGACCCTGGCACAAACCAAGCAGGTGCTTGGGAGCTACCTTCGATACGAACGACAGACCCAGCGGCGAGATGAACAGCTCAGCAACAGTCAGGAAGAAGTAAACTGCGATCAGCACCCACCAGTGAGCCTTACCTGCCATTTGCTCAGCAATAGGCAGCGCCTTGAATGCGTCAGCCGAAGGATAACCAACGATGAACGAGTAGATAGCCAAGAACAAGAATGCCAAACCTGCGATAAACATACCGATAGCGATCTTTCGAGGAGTCGAAATCTCCTTACCACGGCGTGCCAAAGCACCAAAGATTGCCATAATCACGGGGGTCAGTACGATCACAAAGAAGGGGTTAATTGCCTGCCATACCTCGGGAGCAACTGCCGACGAATCGACAAAGTCGCGAGCGAAGAACGACAGCGACATACCGTTCTGGTGGAACGAGAACCAGAAGAAGATAACTACACCCAGCACTGCGAACAGAGCATACAGACGCTGCTTAATCTCCTTAGCGGCAGCAGCCTTCTCCTCGGGAGTATATTCGATGCTCTTAACAGCCTCTTTCTTAGCGGGGTTGGGGAACATCTTCTGCGATGCGATGAAGATCACCAGTGAGATCAGCATTGCAGCAACCGAAGCGATGAACGAGTAGTGGATACCCTCGTTGAAAATCTGCAAGTAGTTCTGGCACGAATCAGCCATATTCTCAACTACACCACCAGCCTCAGCCATCAACTGCTGCAAGTTAGCCATAGCCTCGGGAGCCATTGCGCCAGCGTTCTGGATGAACTCGTGGCAGAGTGCGGGAAGCTGTGCGTTGTAAACCATTCCGTTGGTATTCAACCACCACTCACGCAGCAACGGTGCTACGAAC
>JAZOMS010000286.1:0-4390 GCA_045654145.1 Alistipes sp.
CTCGCTAACATTGTCAAATTAAATAAGACACTGCTCCTACTGACTAAGATCGACAATGGCCAATTCCCCGAAAAGAGTGAAATTGATATCACAGCATTGATCCACGACGAAGTGGCGATCTACGACGAGATCTTCGAGGAGCGCAATATCAAATGTAACATTGAGGATGTCGAGCCGCTTATTGTGGAGATGAATCGCACGCTTGCTGTTACACTCGTTGGCAACCTGATTCGCAATGCTTATATTCATTCACCTGAAAGTGGTCGAATTGATATCACGATCAGCTCTGACCGATTGGATATTAGCAATGATGGAGATGAACCGCTCGATGCTGAGCGTGTATTTGACCGTTTCTATCGAGCTTCCAAACGTGAAGGCTCGACAGGTTTGGGCTTGGCTCTGGTCAAGGCCATTAGCGACTACTACGCATTGGAGATTAAATACAGCTTTAAGCAGAAAAAACACATTTTTTCGATCATTCGTGCTAAAAAATCAAATTAGACCCCAATATTTCAAATTCTCTTCAAAAACGGGCGCTAATTTTGCAGCACGAAATAACTAAAACACAAGATTAAACTATGAAAATTAAAGCTATTATCACCGCAGTTTTTCTGACGATCGCCCTGACGGCACAGGCAGACGACGATCGCCCCATCCGATTTGATCAGCTTCCCAAGCGAGCTCAACAACTTATCAATGAATCATTCCCGGATGACCGCATATCTTATGCCAAGATGGAGCGCGACCTGCTCGATGTCTCTTACGAGGTCATATTGGTTAGTGGAACGAAACTCGAATTTGTGCGCAATGGCGAGTGGCGAGAGATCTCTGCCCAAACAACAACCATCGATCCCAAATTGATCCCCGCTCCAATTAATGATTATATACAGCAAAACTACCCCGAATGTGAGGTCGTAAAGATCGAGCGCGAGAAATATACTTACGAGGTCAAGTTAACCAATGGTGTACAACTGAAATTCGATCGCTCGTTCCGATTCATCGGTTGGGATGATTGAGGATAATAATATTGATTTTTTAATAGACTGCCGATACCTTAGACCCATCGGCAGTTTTTTTGTACTATAATGTTCAAATGTGGCTCAAACAGTAGTTAAAAAGCCAATTTTGATAAAAAAACAGTAAATAATTTATTGATGTTTCAATAAAAAAAACTAACTTTGTGGCACAACACACAACACAAACAACTTACTCTAACAAAAACTCTAACTACACTTATGGCAGTAATTGGTGTCGATTTGGGCGGAACAAAAGTAGCTGCGGCTCTGTACGACCAATCGGGAAAAATGTACTCGAAAGAGGTTAAATTGCTCAACGGTGCAGAGGGAGACGCTGTCGGACAGCACGTAGTCGATGTCATCAACACTCTGATACTTCGTAGTCCAGGTATCACGGTTGATGCTGTCGGCGTGTGCATTCCGGGTATCGTCTATTCGAAGAAAGATACCGTTTGGGCACCGAATATCCCCGGCTGGGATAACTACCCCTTAAAACAACGAATCATTACGGGTTTGAATCGCACCGATTTGACCGTATGTATCGAAAGCGACCGCACGTGCTACATCTTGGGTGAGGTATGGAAGGGCGCTGCTCGCGGTTGCGAGAATGCAATCTATTTGGCAGTTGGCACGGGCATCGGCGCAGGTATTCTGCTCGATGGTCGAATCATTCACGGCGCTAACGACATTGTTGGTGCAACAGGCTGGATGGCACTGCAATACCCCTATACCGAGGAATATATCCCTTGCGGATGTTTTGAGTATTACGCATCGGGTAACGGCATCGCTACGCAGGCTCACCGCGCATTGCGTTGCGCTCGCAACTATACGGGCGTACTTTCAAAGAAACCTATCGACGAGGTTACCTCGCACGATGTCTTTGCAGCATACGCCGAAGGCGATCATATCGCCATTAAGGTACTCGACAAGGCTATTGATATGTGGGGAATGGGTACCGCAAACTTGGTCAGCTTATTCAATCCCGAGAAGATTATCTTCGGAGGTGGAGTGTTCGGTCCCGCAACACAGTTCATTCCACGTATCTACGACGAGGCGTGCAAATGGGGTCAGCCTATCTCGATGCAGGATGTTAAGTTCTGCGCCTCGGAGGTGCAGGGTGAAGCGGCATTGTTTGGCGCAGCATACTTAGCTATTCGAGCTACCCATCCTATTGATGTAATGTAAAAACGACTACTACCTATGAAAAACTACTCGACTTCATCCGTTTTCGTTGCAGCTTGCGCGGGAATGGCATTTTTTGGAGTAACAATGTTGTCGCTTGCTCCGATCCTTGGTCCGCTCAACGAGAGCGTTGCAGGCGCAAATGCACTCCCCTCGACAATGTCGATCGGTATCATTATCGGCACCATTCTATTTGGTCCTATCGTTGATAAGTTTGGATACAAGTGGCTGTTGATCCTCGGTTCGACAATGGCCTTGGCTGGTATTCAGGGCTTGGCAAACTTCACAAGCATCGGCTTGTTGCATACGTCGATCTTCCTGCTCGGTTTCGGTGGTGGTATTCTTAATGGCGAAACCAACGCTCTTGTGTCAGACATCTACGACGACGACAAGCGCGGAGGGCGTTTGGGCGTTCTGGGCGCATTCTACTGCATTGGCGCAATGCTTTGGACATTGCTCAACTATTTCATTCCTGAGTATCGTATTCCGCTGAACGCTGTATCGGCTGTGATGGTGGCATTCATTATCTTCTTCTGCTCGATCTCGTTCCCGCAGGCTAAGCCGCAGGAGAACGTATCACTCGGTAAGTCGCTCGGTTTGTTGAAGTATCCTGCACTGATTGCATTTTCGTTCGTACTCTTCTTCCAGAGTGGTTTCGAAGGAGCAAGTGGCAGTTTCACAGTGTCGTTCCTCGACAAGTCGCCAGGTATGGATAATGCAGCCGCTACTCTTTCGATGACGTGGTTTACGCTGGGCATGATGGCAGGACGTCTGCCGCTGGGTGCAATTATGAAGCGTCTTAAAGATCTTGGTACTTTATACCTATATTTGACAGTGGCTCTGATTGGCGTTGTGCTGTTCTATCTGTTCAGCAATGATGTTGCAATTGTTTATCTTGCAATGACGTTGATCGGTTTCGGTGTTGGTGCTACATTCCCCGTTGTACTAAATTATATCGGCGGTGCATTCCGTGAGTTGTCAGGCACAGCGTTCTCGATCGCTCTGTTCATCGCTCTGTGCGGTCAATCAGCATTCAACAAATTGACAGGTATGGCATTCGACGATGGCAACTATCAGCTTCTGCCGTTGATGTTGATTCTGGCCGTAGTAGCGATTATGGTTTTGGTACCCTTTGCAGTTTCGACCGCAAAGAAGATGAGCAAACAATAGAAAACCCACAATTAACTAATTAACTATTTATAAAAATTTCTAAAAAAACTAAGCAAAATGTTAGCTAACGAATGGAAAAAGAACGCTATTAGCGTGATGGACAAGATTGAGGAGACTCAGATGGAGAACATCAAGAAGGTGGCTGAGGTTATGGCCGACACTATCGAGGCTGGCCGTTGGGTACACACCTTCGGTTGCGGTCACGCAAACCTGCCTATCGAGGAGATGTATCCCCGTATCGGTGGTTTCGTAGGTTTCCACCCCTTGTGCGAGATTCCTCTGACCTTCTTTACGCACATCACTGGCGAGATGGGTATCCATCAGTTCTTGTGGTTGGAGCGCGCTGAGGGTTACGGTCAGTCGATTATGAAGAGCTGGAACTTCGATGAGAAGGACGTTCTCTGGATCTTCTCGCACACCGGTATCAACGCTGTGAATATCGACGTAGCTTTGGAGGCTAAGAAGCGCAGTATGAAGGTTATCGTATTCGGCTCAGCAGCTGAGACCGGCAACAAGGTTCCTCGCCACTCGTGCGGTAAGAATCTGTTCCAGATCGCTGACTACGTAGTTGACACCTGCTGCCCGATCGTTGACGCATCGTGCCAGTTGAAGAAGCACCAGGACAAGGTTGGTCCTCTGTCGACTATGGCTTCGGTAACCACCGTTTGGATGACTATCTGCACCGTTGCTGAGATCTTGGAGGAGCGCGGCGTTAAGCTGTTTATCCACCCCTCGCACAACGTTCCTGGCGACACCACCGCTCACGAGCGTCTGGACGCTTGCATCGAGGAATACAAGCGCCGTTCGGTTGGTTTGTAATCAACAAGCGTTCGCAAACAAGAAACGCCCCGAACCAAAGTTCGGGGCGTTTGCTTTACACGAATAATTACTTTGTTTTCTCAACAAGGGATTTATGATAATACTGTTTATTAGCCTTGATATGCTCTTTGATCTCTTTACTATTAAATAGATTTTCGAATCGATAACCGAATTGGTTTTTGAACTTCGTTTGATCAATAACT
>JAZOMS010000287.1:0-1791 GCA_045654145.1 Alistipes sp.
TCCTTTTCCTCCTTCTCCTTGACAAAATATGCCACCTTTTCGAGTAGCGTGGTGATGTCGTAGTTCTCGACGATGATACCGTGCGGTAGATTCAGGGGCTTAGAGGTGAAGTTTAGAACTCCTTTTATACCTGCATTGATAATCGGCACATCCAATTCGGAGGCTACACGAGCGGGTGATGAGAGCACTACAATGTTGATACCCAGCTCGGCAACACGCTCTTCGAACTCATCCATATGAAAGACGGGAATAGCGTCGATCATTGTACCAACCTTATTTTGGTCGATGTCGAATGCTGCCGTAATCTTCAACTTCAAATCCTTGCTATTGAAGTATTTGGTGATGGCCTGTCCGAGGTGTGCCATACCGATCACACCGATGTTCATCGGCGACTCGCTGTCGAGAATCGATGATATGAAGTCGATCAAGACTTTCACGTCGTATCCCTTCTTAGTGTCGCTTGAAAATCCGATCAGCATCAGATCTCGGCGTACCTGCACAGCCGTAATGCCGTGCATACCTGCCAGCACGTGCGAAAAGATATGCGTGATACCCTGCTTGTGGCATCGCAGCAGAGTACGTCGATACTCGCTTAGGCGCTCGATGGTCTTTTCGGGTATATTGCTCGGTATGTTACTCATAAGATGTTATGTGTTGTGAGCGTTGTATTACTATCTGTTGCCGAGAGTCGAGCCGCCCTTCAAAATAACCTTGCCAATCTCGCAGTTCCCCTTGAAGTAGAGGGTGCTATTACCCGTCAAATCAGCAAGATCCATACGATCAGCGCACAGAATTTTTGCGTCGCTGCTACCAGCCAACTCACACGTTGCGACCTTAGTCTTGAAATTGTAGCCATTAAATTTAGAGCCTCCCTCCATTGTGAGTTTTAACTCATCAGCATTGCCCGCCAACTCGCACTTCGCACTGCCGACCATATCGATCATTACGGTTTGGCGCGCGTCGATTTTCATATCGATCTGAGCGTCCCCCAGCAATTTAATCTTCATACCCTCGACGACAATCTCCTCTTTGATGTTGAGTTTGCAGTCAGCGCCTACGGTCAACGCCGTAATCAACCCATTGTTGGGTATGGTAACAATCACATCCTTCTTAGGTTTGATTGTTTCACCCTTCTTGAATCGTATTACCAATTCACCGCCAATAACCTCTGTTACGACATACTCGCAGATGTTCTCATCGGCCGAAACCACAACACCCGAAAGCTGCTCACGTGAGAAATTCAGCGCAATTCCATCAGCGACAGAAATTGCCGTGTATGATTCGATAGTACGAGCATCCTTTTTTTCGGCACCATTACCCTTGATCGGGCTTTTTGCCTGACATAATGCAACGGCAACGATCACCGTAAATGCCGTTAAGATCAATTTCTTCATCTCTCAATCTTCTAATTAAGTAATTCTATTCTGAACTATTCGCCAGAAATGGTGTAGTCGTTATTGTAACGAACGATTATCCACTTGTTATTCACATAAGCGTCGCCCATCTGACTCTGCGCAAATCGATATTGGGTTTGCAGAGGCTGATGTGTTGCCGATTGCACATAACCGACTACCCCAAGCGACGATACCACAGCACGTCCGAAGATCACTGCTGCATCGTAACCGCGATATGAGTACATCGAGGGTAACGACTGGTAGGCCTCAATATAGCGACCATCGAAGTTGTCAATCACGCTATTGCCTCGCTTTGCCAAATAGGATGTCAAGTAGCTGACACCCATCTTGAAGAAGAGGTTGCGGTCGATGTTGTTAAAACGGTTCCAGCGCGATG
>JAZOMS010000288.1:0-3224 GCA_045654145.1 Alistipes sp.
CCTAAGACCGCTTGGCCCCCGACTTCCCATCTCGGGATCATAGCTGATCACTGACGGGCGAACCGTCAGCAACGCCTCCTCGCGATCGCCCCAATACTCGCCATAGTCGCCAAATGCAAGTACCTTCTGGTCGGTATCGTCGATCTGGATATTGCGACGCAGAATGGCATTTTCGAGCGTGCGTCGATAGTCGACACTATCGGCCCAAACCTCCTGCTTCTCGGTCAATATGTAGCTATCCTCAAAGAGTTCGAAACGGTCGGCATTGCGGTCATAACGACCCGATCTGGCATTGACCATCTCGTTATTCTCATTCCAAATGTAGGTGTTGGTAGCAAACTCGGCCACATCGGTATCGAGGTTATAGATGACCGAGTCGGATTGCAATTTGTACTGCGTATCCTGCATCTCGACCGCCTCAACACAGATCACCACGCTACTATCGGCATAGTAGTAACCACGCTCGGCCTCCAAGCGATTATCGCCCTTAGTGATGATTGCGCCACCACCAAATCGACCCACATTTTCGAGTGTATTGAACGAGAATGTGTAGGTGTACATCGTCGCATCGCCATCGATCACCTTGATCAGAGGCGAGAAGACATACGCCATATTCGATTCGCCATTATACTCGGCACGATCGCCATAGACATAGAGCGAATCCTTGTTGATCAGCACATTGCGGAAGCACTCCATATGGCGCTCGCTGTAACGCACTGCGCTGTCGCACGTGATGACCGTACCGTTATGATAGAACATCACATTGCCCACCAAGCAGAGCGCCGTCGTGTCGTTATACTTGATCGAAAAGGCATCATCACCCTGCATATCCACTGGCTTGCGACCTCGACGCGACGAGCCTCCCGACTGCGCAAACGCAATCGACATCACCGCCACGATGATCAGCAATATGGACAACAGACGCTTCAAACCTCTCCTACCCTTAACACTTCAACCTCACAATGGGTCGCTACTTGTTCCAGCCCTCGTACTCCCACTCGCCCTCGCGGAACTCAGGCTCAACGCGGACATACATCGCTGCAATCTTGCCCAGCAACCACTTGTTATACTCGGCACGCTTCTTATGCTCCAACGCAGCCTCCTCAATCATCAAGTAGTCCTCATCGAGCGTAGCCGTATGCGACGGAATCACATCTACCAGCTTGACAATCTTGCTCAGCTGGTTGTTCTTCATATCGGTAGTCTGATATGCATTCGACACTTCGCCCTTGTTCAAGCGACGCAGCGCATTGTAGTCGGCGGGCATCAGATACTCCTTATAGAATTTGGTCTGAGTCAGACTTGCCTGATAAGCCTGCTGAGCCTCCAAGATATCGTGGTTCGACACCAAACCGCCATTCTGCTTCGAATAGACATCGTCCGAGTGCTCCAACGCAGCCTTCTCGAAGGTGATCGAATCGCAACGGATCAAGTTAGCCAACGAGTCGAGCAGATTGTCGCTCTCGGCCAACTCCGACGGCGTGTAGTAGGGACGAATCAGGATATGGCGACAGCGGTAGGTATTATTTGACAATTTCTCGATGCCCTGAATGATATGGAAACCGAATTCGGTCTCAACAACCTCCGAGATCTGGTCAGGCTTCAACTTCTCCAATGCATCGGCAAACGGTTTCACGAAACCATCGAGCGGCATCGGCTCCAACTCGCCACCTCGCACTGCCGATCCATCCTCCGAGTACATACGTGCCAATGTCGAGAACGACGCCTTGCCCGCAATGATGCGCTCGCGCATATCGAGCAGACGCTCCTTCACACGGCGCTTAGCCTCGTCCATCGACGAGGGGAACTTTGTGATATGAGCATAGACATACTGCTCAGGGACAATCGGCAGACTATCCTTCGGCTGCGACTTGTAGAATCGATCGACCTCGCCAGGGGTGATGGTTACCTTGTCCATAATTGTACTCTGCATCGCCTGTGCCGACTGCACCTCGACATACTCCTGCAACAGCGACTCGCGGATATCGAAGACCGCCTTATGCTCCTGCGCCTCCAAAGCTGCGATCGAACCAGCCTCGGCGATCATATTTTGGATCACATTCTCTACCGGAACAGCCACCTCAGCACGCGACACATCGACCGAGTCGATCTGCCGCTCATGATAGAGTAGTTTCTGCAACATCAACTGCTCCAATGCCTCATTCTTCGGATCACGATCCGAGGGGTAACCCATCTCTCGGCGCTGCTGAGCCAGACGGTCTGCCGTAGCAACAACGTCCGAATAGTAGATTGCAGAATTGCCGACCACTGCTACGATCTTATCAACGATCACCTGCTGAGCCTCAACTGCCACTGCGCAAAGCACTGCGCAAAGCAACATTATACCTTTCTTTGTCATATTTGGTTATTTTGTTATTTCATTAGTTTGCTATTCGGTTATGGTCGAGTCGCTCGGCATCGCAATCTCGGCATCCTGAGCCGGCTCCTCCTCGACCAGATTGATCCGCAGTTCTCCCGAGGTCAAGGCCTCTTGGTAGATCTGCTCCTCGTGCGAACGGATGATCTCACTCTGACGCTGAGCAAAGAGGATGCGCTTGATCGTTTCGCGCACTCGCTCCAACGGCGCAGCATCACCCGCGCGACGTATGTCGGTGATCACAAAGTAGTAACGGCCATCATCGACACGCATCTCCTGCAACACATCCTGTTTCAACAACTCTTCATACTTGCGCCCTCGCAACGTGGGTAGTGTCGAGAGGAACTCAGTGTAGTCAACCCACGAAGTATATTCCTGAATCTCAATACTATTCTTTTGGCACATATCACGCCAATCCTGCAACTTATCATCCGACGACGAGCGCATAGCCTCACGCAACTTGGTGGTCTGGCGGAAGGTCGAAGGCACCAGCATCTGACGCCCACGCACCACCGTGCGATCCAATCGGAAGTCAGACGGATGGCGGTTGTAGTACTCCTCGATCTGTACATCGGTAAAGAGCGTATCAAGCTCTTGATCAACGTAGTATTGATCCAATCGGCGTGTGAGCAACGAGTTGCGATACTCTGCCACCATCGCCTCGATTGCCTCCTCGCTGTCGCGGAAGAGATTCTCGGCGGCACGCAGTTTCAGTTCCTTCTTGACCCAACGATCGACATAGATTTCGAGCAGTGCAGTGCTATCCTCGGCCGTTACTGCCTGTGCATAGATCGACTGCACGTCGCTCTCGCGCAACTTCTTATCGCCCACCTGAGCCACCACACGG
>JAZOMS010000289.1:0-6348 GCA_045654145.1 Alistipes sp.
GCCGGCCATAAGGTGGGTAACCACACCTACTCGCACCAGAAGGGGTGGAAGATGAGTCTGGAACGCTACACGGAGGACGTAGACTTTGCCAACGACCTGGTGCATAGCGACCTGTTCCGCCCGCCCTACGCCCAGATCAAGCCCTCGCAGGCGCGCTTTCTGGCACAGCGCTACAAGCTGGTGATGTGGGATGTCGTCTCGCGCGACTACAACCGCCACCTCTCGCCGAAGACCTGCCTGAGGAATGTGGTCAAGTACCTCACGCCGGGTACGATTGTCGTTTTTCACGACAGCGAGAAGGCCTTCCGCAACATGCGCTACGCCCTGCCGCGCACGCTCGAAGCCATCCGCGAGAAGGGCCTAAAGTGCAAAGCGATTGAGTTATAGCACTTTTTTTAGCGAAAAAACTTTGTTTTGCGGAGACGATGTCGTATCTTTGCACCCGCGAAATTACAAACATAAAATCATAACACTATGCAAATTACTGCTGCTGATATCAAAATCGGTATGTGCATCGAGATGGACGGCAAGACCTTCCTTGTAGTCGATTTCCAGCACTGCAAGCCGGGCAAGGGCCCCGCTTTCGTTCGTTCGAAGCTCAAGAACCTGGAGAATGGTCGCGTTCTGGAGAACACCTTCTCGTCGGTAGGTATCAAGATTGAGCAGGTGCGCGTTGAGCGTCGCCCCTACCAGTTCACCTATGAGGATGACCTGGGTGCACACTTCATGCACACGGAGACTTTCGAGGAGATCAACATCGAGAAGTCGCTCATCAACAACTACGACCTGATGGCCGATGGTCAGATTGTCGAGGTGATGTTCCACACCGAGAAGGAGCAGGTGTTGTCGGCCGAGTTGCCCCCGATCGTAGATATGGAGGTGACCTACACCGAGCCGGGTATCAAGGGCGATACCGCTTCGACCAACTCGTTGAAGCCCGCAACGGTTAACACTGGCGCAACGGTTCGCGTACCTTTGTTCATCAACACCGGCGACAAGATCCGCGTTGATACCCGCACCCGCGAGTACTACGAGCGTATTAAGTAAGTCGTAGCGCAGAGCGACGACCAAAGATTGAGAGCTACCCTTGTTAGGGTGGCTCTTTTTTTGTGCTTGGTTGCAGAGATGGAGTGTGAAAATGGATCAAAGCCTATCGAAAATGAAAAATATTCGCTTGCGGGGTAGGTTGTTCGACAATTATTAGTTATCTTCGCAGTAGCAATCGCGCGCACGTGTGCGTACGCTTGAACTACGTTTGGCGTGCGAGTTGCGAAAGAGAACTCTGAAACGGATCACTATGAAACGAACCATACTTATCTCTCTCGTTGTACTGATGGCGTCGCTGAATCTGCGTGCGCAGGAGATCGTCATTGGCGAGCGAGTGCCCTATCTGCGACCCTCGGAGTGGCTCGGTACAGCCCCCGTTGAGGATGATCGCCGAGCAACGCTGCTTGTATTCTATCACACCGAGAGTCAGCCGTGTATCGAGGCTCTGCCACATATCGATCATCTGGCACGCTCGCTGAAATCGGGGCGTGTGATTGTGGTGGCGATGGAACCTAAGGAGCGTATTGCGCCCTCGTTGGCCAAGTATATGAGTGCGCAATTCTATGTGGCGATCGATCAGTCGGGACGAGCTTTCGAGAGCTACGGCATCCGCTATGTGCCTTTCGGGGTGTTGATCGATGCCAAGGGGCGTGCGCAGTGGATCGGTAATCCGACGCAGGCCTCGCCCGAGACGTTGCGTAAGAGTCTGAAATAGCATAGTTTGCAAACAAAAAAGATAACCCGAATATGGCATTTACCAAAATCGAACATTACGAGAAGGAGCATTGCGATGCTCACCACGATAGCGCGCTGAGCGTAGCCCAAGGAGTGAACGATCAGCCCATTGTCAACCCCTATTTTGTGCGCAAGCGTAAGCCACGACTGACGGTTGATGACTACGTGCGTGGCATTTTGGCGGCAGATATCACCATTCTATCGCAGGCTATTACGCTGATCGAGAGCAACAATCCCGACCACTACGCAATGGCGCAGCAGATCATTGAGCGCTGTCTGCCCCATAGTGGCAAATCGGTGCGAATCGGTATCACGGGTGTTCCGGGTGCGGGAAAGTCGACCTTCATCGAGGCTGTAGGCAATATGGTAACTTCGCTACATCATAAGTTGGCGGTGCTGGCAATTGATCCCAGCTCGGAGCGTAGTGGTGGATCGATTCTGGGCGACAAGACCCGTATGGAGAGCATTTCGGCTAATCCCGACATCTTCATACGTCCCTCGCCCTCAGCAGGTTCGCTGGGCGGTGTGGCTCGTAAGACTCGCGAGACGGTAGTGCTGTGCGAGGCGGCAGGCTTCGATGTGATCTTCATCGAAACGGTTGGTGTGGGTCAGTCCGAAACGGCCGTCCACTCGATGGTTGATATGTTTATGCTGTTGCAGATTGCGGGTGCGGGCGATGAGTTGCAGGGTATCAAGCGTGGTATTATGGAGATGGCCGATATAATGGTGATCACCAAGGCTGATGGTGAGAATGTGCTGCGCGCCAAGTTGGCGCGCCGTCAGTTCCAGAATGCGCTGATGTTGTTCCCAATGCCCGAGTCGGAGTGGCGTCCGCAGGTCTTCACCTGCTCGTCGCTCGATCGTGTGGGCTTGGAAGAGGTTTGGAAGGGAGTCGAGGAGTATCTCGATTTCATCCGAGCTAATGGCTATTTCCGCCACAACCGAAACCGACAGAATAAGTATTGGATGTACGAGACGATCAACGATGCGCTACGCAGTTCATTCTATCTGAATGAGCGAATTGAGGGTCTGATTCCCGACTATGAGAAACGAGTGCTGGGCGATCAGATCAGCTCGTTTGTAGCAGCAAAGGAATTGCTTGATCTATATTTCGGGGAGAAGAAATAGTTGCGATATATGTCGTTGGAACGCAGAGTTTTACGATTAATGCTGGCGGTCGTTATGACGGTTGGTATGGGTTGTGTTGAACTTGCGGCTCAGCAGCCCAAAGCGTATATATCGGGAACACTTAGCGACAAGACAAAGAGTTCGGTTATGGTGCGTTTTGGTGATTCGGAGCGAACACTTGTAACGCACGAAGCCATCAATGTGGATGGTCGATTCGCGGTTAATGTGCCTGTTGGGCGACTGACCGAGGTCGAGTTGAGCAGTGGGGGAGCGGTGTTTGCACGGGTGCTCATTTCGCCCGAACAGACGTTGCACATCGACAATGCGGATGGTTCACCCAACTTCTCGGGTACGGCTGCGGAGATCAATGCGATGATGCACAACTACCTGAGTAAGATGAACTTTGGAAGTTTTACTCCCGCCTATTCGATCGCTACGGTTGAGCAGTTTGTTGCGTTTCTCGATCGCAATGTCGAGATCGAGCGCCGACGTATGGAGCGTGAACTGCGTGATGCTCCCGAGTTGTTACAGCGTTGGGCCGAGGCCGAAATTTGTTATCGTAATGGCGGTTACGCAATCGAATATGCTCATCGTAATCGACTGATTGATAGCATCTCGCTCGCAAAATTGTATGACCGTGTGAGATTCCCGATAGACACGACGGGAGAAGTCAGCTTGGACTATTTTGGCTATCTGTCAAGTGTGGTGCGCGACCAATATATCGAGGGCGATAAGTTGGTGCAACGCCTACAAGCCCAGCGCAATTATGTGAATGCCTATATGGCAGCCATTGAGCGAGTTAAGGTCAATGAGGAGCAAGTTGCTGATCGTGAGCGCTTCATTGCGGTGATTCTCAATTTGGCATACGAAAAGCGTAATCAGATTTTTGAACAGTTGTTGGAGCGAATCCACGATCTACAAGTGGTTAGTGATGAGATGATTAAGCGGCTTGATAAGCGTCGTAGAGAGCGAGCCGATATGCGCCGATTCACCGAGCACACCTTCGAACGACTATTAGCTCAGTCGCATCACGAGGTGATCTATGTTGACGTATGGGCGACGTGGTGTCCGCCCTGCCTTCGCGAGATGAAACATCTTCGCAAAATGGAGAAACGCCTTGAAAATGAGCCTATTCGCTTTGTGTCAATCTGTGTTTCGTCGCCCTATCCGCAGTGGCTACTGACGGTCGATAGGCCCGATAACCGCTCAGTAAATTATTGGCTTGGCGACGAGATGCAGGCAGTGCTTGACCGTTATATACACATCCGCAGCTTCCCGCGATTTTTCGTGTTGAGTGGCGGGCAGATAGTCAATGACAATGTGCAGTGGCCATCGTCTAATGAATTGATTGACGGCATTTTGCGTGGTTATATTGAGTCTTTGCCCGACCCGGAAATCGAATAATCAACCCGAGCAGTTCTTCGCAGCTGTTCCATCTGCCCCCTCCCTAAAAAAACTGACCTCCCCATTGGGAAGGTCAGAATATCAAACTATTTAGTTGCGAAGCGGCTTATTTAGCCCACTTGTCCTTATGCTTTTCGATCTGCTTTTTGATGGCATCAATCGACTGATCGACAGCCTCTTCGAACGTCTTGCACTGGCTCTCAGCCACCAAATCATCGCCCGGCATCTTGACGGTAATTACTGCGACTTTGTTTCCGCGATCATTGTCCTTGTCGAGTTTCAGGATCACGTCGGCCGAAGTGGCACGCTCAGCAAAACGATCGAGTTTCGACATCTTTTTCTCTACGAATTCGACCAACTTCTTGTCGGCATCGAATTTCACGGATTGAATCTGTACGTTCATAATTAATCCTCCTAATTACGTTTATATTAAAGCGATCTGGCGCTTCATCTCGAAGCCCTCGTCGCAAAGTTGCTTGTTACTCCATCTTTTTGTTGCCCTTTTGGTGAGGGTGTGCGATGTTGTACGCTTGGCGAATGGCGGCGATGCTGGTGTGGGTATATCGCTGAGTTGTGGTCAGCGACGAGTGCCCCAGCAGCGACTGTATCTCTCGGATATCGGCACCACCATCGAGCAGATGCGTTGCAAATGTGTGCCGAAGCACGTGCGGACTCTTGCGCCCGCGCACGCCGTAAGCCTCTAACTCGTTATGAATGACGCGATAAAGCGTTGAATACGAAATTCGCTTACCTTTCTGTGTTAAAAATAGTGCTTTTTCGTCAGAAATGCAAATATTTTGCCTTGAAATTGCGTCGATGTAGCCCAAAATTTTTTCGCGGACGATCTCGATGATCGGCACAATGCGGTCTTTGTCGCCTTTGCCACGCACTTTGAGTGAGGTGTAATCGCCCGAAAAATGGTCGCGATCGATGCCAATAAGTTCCGATGCACGCAACCCCATTGTGTAGAACATCAATACAATCAGCGAGTTGCGCATTTGGTCGATCTCCTCGCTGTCGCAACGCAACTCGCTGTCTGTTGCGATCGTGTTCATACGTTGATGAGGGATGAATGTAGGCAGACGCTTGGGTGTGGAGAGCTTGGCGATGCCGACAAAGGGGTTGGTCGAGCAGAGCTTTTCGCGGCGCATCCACGTGTAGAATGTGCGTACCGAGGCCAACGTGCGGTTGATCGAGGCGGGAGCGAGCGCCTCACCACGTCCCGAACGGTGGAGCGAACTCTCGTCCTCACGGGGCTTGCGCGAGAGCGATTCGATCCACTCACTCAGGTCGTTACGGGTTACGGCTGTGGGGTCAAACTTGCACTCGCCGTCGTGCGTTACGTAGGCAATAAACTGCTCTACGTCGCGTCGGTAGTTACGGACGGTGAGTGGCGACAGACGTCGCTCGACGGTGATATATTCGACAAAACGGTTGATCATCGGCTTGGGAATTGCACTATGACAAAGTTACGAAATTCTATGAATAATTGGCTGACTTTTCGATTGGTCATTGATAAATAATTGTTACATTTGTGGTAACTATCTAACTAAAAACCGTCTAATATGAAAAAGCTTATCATCTTTATCGCGATGTCGATTGCGTTTGTGTTCACATCAACGGAACTTTTTGCGCAGGATACTAAGGGCGCAAGTGCAGAGTATATGGAACTTGACGCTGTTCCTACATTTAAGGGTGGCTCGCTTCAATCATTTGTGAAGTGGGTATCGCGACGTGTCGAATATCCTCTGGCAGCTATGAATGAAGGTATTAGTGGCACGGTGCGAGTTCGTTTTGTGATCGACGTAGATGGTCGAGTGAAGGAGGCGTATGTTGTTGACGGAGTGCACTATCTGCTTGATGCCGAGGTGATTCGCGTAGTCAAGAAGTCGCCCAAATGGACACCGGGTATCAAAGACGGCAAACCTGTCCGCGTTAGCTATGTGCTACCGATCAGTTTTAAGATGAGGTAAGACGTTTTGCGCTTTTTCAGCGCCCGAAACAAAAAGGCGGGAGGGTATCTCGCGACAGCCT
>JAZOMS010000290.1:0-8344 GCA_045654145.1 Alistipes sp.
TCGATCGTTGCCCCTTTCTGGCGACATAAACGCACCAAAACGGCAGCTTCGCGTGCAGCAAGTGTTGTCTGCTCGCCTCCGATTGATAGTGTTGCGGTGCGGCTATCAAACTGATACTGACCGATTTGAAACGGAACAGCGATCTCCTCTGCGTGGTTCATTCGCCCCGCCAACGATTCTATGCGCACGATCAGTTCGTCGATGGCAAAGGGCTTGCGTAGAAAGTCGTTGCCACCCACCTTGAATCCCTGTATCACATCCTCGGTCGCCGAGCGAGCTGTAAGAAAGAGTATCGGGGTCGTGCAACCCTCACTGCGTAGGCGTCGTGCGAGGGTGTAGCCATCCATTCGAGGCATCATCACGTCGGTAACGATCACATCGAAACGACCGCTACGTATGGCCGTGAGAGCCTGCTCGCCATCGTAGGCCAACTGCACTTCGAAACCTCGATCACTCAACGTGTCGCTCAGAATCTCGGCCAACATCTGTTCGTCTTCGGTAAGGAGTATGCGGGTTTTATTGCTCATTTTCAGTGAGTTTAATTGTTATCGTTGTGCCGTGTCCGATGCGGCTGTTGATGTTGATTTCGCCACCGTGCGCCTCGATCACTTGACGAGCATAGTAGAGCCCAAGTCCATAACCGCGCGGTCGTTGCAGGTCGCCCGATGGTACGCGGTAGAACTTCTCGAAGAGGTGGGCAAGGTGCTCGCGAGCAATGCCGCAACCGTTGTCTGCAACCCGAATCTCGATGGCGTGGTCGGTTTCCGTGGCGGAGAGAGTGATGTTGAGCGGTCGTCCGCCATACTTCAAGGCGTTGTCAATCAGTGTGGTAACGACGCTATTCAGATGGTAGCGGTCTGCTCGAACGGTCAGTGTCGGATGGCAGTCGATAGTGAGGTTCACTGGCTCTTCGGCATTGAGTTTTACACCCTCGGCTACCTGTTCAAACATCTCACGCAGAGCCACTTGCTCGATTGTGAGTTTGGCTTGACGCCCCTCGACCGACACGGTCAGAATGCGTTCGACCATTGAGGTGAGTTGTGAGAGTTGAGCCTCGACAATTTCGAGATAGCGACTGCGACGTTCGATGTCGGCATCGGCCGAAAAGTTACGCATAGCGTCGGTAGCAGCCACAGCGACCGAGATTGGTGTTTTCAGTTCGTGGGTGATATTGTGGGTGAAGTCGCGTCGCATCTGCTCGATAGTGCGCTGACGGAACATCGTGCGTATCAGGTAGATAAGCACTGCACTCAACAGCAAGACGATCGCCACCGATGAGGCCAACAAACCCCACATCTGCCCGAAAAATTTGCGGTAAGGCACTTCGATTGTCAATCGCAAACCGAAATAGGCGTCGTCGTCGATCTCGATTTCGAGTACTTTGGGCGAGAGGATCTCAGTGCTCTCGCCACGTGCCATCATCACACGTCGATTCGCTGAGCACAGGTCAAGCACCTCGACCGCGTATGGTTGTAAAGCGTCTAATTCCAGCAAGTTAGGCTCGAAGTAGAAGGCAAATTCGTCGAGATTGATGTTGATCATCTCGGCCGCAGCAAGCGCAGGGATAGCGTCCATTCGGAACGCCTTGTAGATCGCCTTGTAGGTTGCCGACTCGACGCGGCGCTCAAAATCCTCGACTTGATTGTGATACATTCGCCAGCCCCAAAAGCATTGAACCACAGCGAGTAACACCAACGATGCGATGACCACCACCGAGATTCGGCGGAAGAAATGTTGCGATATTTGGCTCTTCGTAGCTTTCATATATTACAAAGGTAGTGAAAAGTTCGGGTCGTGCAACGGAGTTAACATTTGTTAACATTTCTTAACACTCAGTTCACGTTTTCTGCGCGGAAAGTGTGCTATCTTTGCTCTCGGAAAAACCGGTTTCCACATACGTAATTTCACAAACTAAAACGAATGAACACAATGAAAAAGTATTTGATTATGGCTGTTTTTGCGGTGGCAGCTGTCGCTGCAACGGCACAGGAGAAGAGCGACAAGATGTTATATGTTATTGATGGTAAGGTTGTTAGTAAATCCGAGGTGGACGCACTGCCGTCGAGCAACGTTCGCAATATCAACGTGGTTAAGGGAGTCGAGGGCGTTACGTTGATCACCACCGTGGCGGCGACAAGCCCATTGGGCGAGGTGGTCTTGGTCGGCACGGCAGGGGAGCCGATGAGACTCAACGTCGAAAACACGTCGGTTACGGTAGACAAAAACACTAAAATAGTTCGTATCAAAAGCGAAAAGCAGAAGGAGGGCGAGCAGCGCGAGGTCAAGACGGTCGTGATGAGTGGCAAGGCGAAGGCGGGTGATCCGCTAGTCCTGACCGTTGCGCCCGACGGTAAGACGCAGGCAATCAAGGATATGAATGCGATTGACCCTCAGCAGATTAAAGTGATAACTGTTCTTAAAGACAAAAGCGCTCAATCATACAAAGAGTACGGCGATGTGAGCAATGGCGTGATTATTATCGAGTTGCAATAGAGCGTCTTACGCTGAAAAACGAGAGGGCTACCCCGAGAAGGGTAGCCCTCGTTTGTTTTGTTCGCAGGCGGGCTTATCGGGTGGCAATGCGCTCGCCGAGGGCGTGGAGGTCCTCAATGCCGCTGATCTCGGTCGAGCATTCGCCAATCCAGCCATTCTGCTGGTTGACTCCCGTATAAATCTTAATAAAGTCTATGCCGCTGAGCGACACCGCCTTGCCTTCGCTGTCGACCGCCCAGTCAATGTCAATCGAGCACTCGACGCTCGAATTTGCGTCGTTGTCGGCATAGCCGTACGCAAAGCGATAGAGCACGAAGTTCTGTCCCACGCCGCTCTTGTCGATGGCGTTCTGGGGCAGGCGCGTGCCACTGAAAGTGAGCGTGTTGTCCTCGATCCACTGCGGGTAGTAGGATTGCAGATGGGTGCTGTTCTTGATGATATGGCCTTCGCCCTGCTTGTTGTCAGTCCAGCGAACATAGAGCTCGTTTGGCTCCTCGGTTTCGACCTCGGGACGATAGTAAGTAATTTGATAATCAGTGTAGAACGCCACGTCGAGGCCTGCCTGCTGAGCAACGGCGTAGAAGGGTTCGGCGGTGACGTCGCGGTGGGCGCTACCTGCGATTTCGTACCACTCGTCGTCGGGTTGGCCGTTGCCATTCACGTCGCGCGACACCATAATGATACCCGGCTCGCAGCTGCCACCGACGGGTGTCGTGGGGTTGCAGAAGGCGTTACCCAACACGCGGAAGTCGCGTAAACCGCTGACATTGGGGATCGTATGGTCGAAACCGACAACCACATAACCGCCATAACCGCCGAGCGAAATCTGGCTGCGGGCGTTGTTGCCGATAGCTGCCAAGACCTTAGCGTTCATCTTCTCCTGCGTGTCGCCCTCCTCGTATTTTGGCAGTTTATTGACGAACTGTCCCACCGCAGGACGATAGTCGAAGACGCTGGTAATGTAGGGGTTAGTGTCGGGAGCGTCGGGATTGATGTTGGTTGTGGGTTTCAAGCGTCGGTGCGTGAAGGCGATGTGTGCGGGAATGTCGCCCGTCGTTACCGACCATTGGCGCACCCCTTTGGCGTCATAGCAGTGGAGTTTGCCGGGGGTAACATAATCGCCCGCATCGGTAACCAGAATCTCGCGCGTTTCGGGATTGACCGCAACACCGTAGGGTACCACGATCTGACTCTCGGTGCCGTCCTTAATGAAGTGGCGATCAACCACTTCGCGCGTTGCGGTATTGACAATCGCATAGCTGACGTTGTACTTCTGTGCCTGCTGGTCGAAGGCGTTGCTATAAACGTAGAGCGAGTCGCCCAAGCGCGTCATATTACCCACGGGTAGGTCGAGTTTGAGCGCCACCTCGTCGGTGCGGGTGTCGATAGCGTAGAGTGCCGACTGCTTGCCGTTGTAGTCGCCGCGCGAGCTGACCCAGAGCAGACCGTAGCGATCGAGTTCGAGGCGGTGCAGATTGATCGCCACCTCGATGCGTTTCAGCTCGGTGAAGGTTTCGAGATCGATGACCGAAACCGTTGTGTCATAGTTCGGTACGCGGTATCCGCCCGAATTTGCGACATAGAGTCGATTGCCCACAACGGCCATCTCCTCGGGCTGATAACCGACCACACATTCGCCCACGATCGCGAGGGTTGCGGTGTCGATTTTGACGATTTTACCCGGGCGAGCGTTGGGATCGACCTGCACGGGACCCGCGTATGAACTGACGTAGGCATAGCCTTTGTCGAAGGTGATGTAGCGGCAGTTTGCGATCGAAACCGCCCCGATGTGTTCGGCGGTCGAGAGGTGCATCACTTCAACCAGATTCGAGCAATTGATAACGGCATAGAGGCGCTCGCCATAGACTTGCAGGTCGTTGCCCACGTCGCCCAACTCCTTGACAACGTGCGGATTGCGCTGCGGAAAGATGTTGCACGAATATTCGCCCGCCTCGTAATCGAAGTAGTCGAGCGTGGCCTTGTTGCTGCCCATATTTCCCTCGTTCAGCAGGAAGAATCCCTTCACGTCGCCCACCATCGGATCGGGATAGGTAACGACGGTATTGTCGGGCGGAAGGATGGGCTCGATATTGTCGCGGCAGCCCACCAGAGTCAGCGACAAAAAACTGATTACTAATAACTTGTCAATGGTTTTCATAGCGTCCATACGAGTTTTACTTTGAAGTTTGTGCCAGGCATCGGGTAGCACTGCACCACTTCGTATTGTTGGTTGAAAATGTTGTTTATCTCGGCGGTTATGCGCAGCGACGAGTGGTTGCGGAATCGAATGTTGCGCGAGAGCGACAGGTCGCTGGTGTACCACGGCTGGGCGTGGTTTGCGGGGGTGTTGGCACGAGATTCGTAGCGCTCACCCGTGTATATAAAGCTGTAATTCAGATCCCAATCGCGCCATACGCCGCCCACGATGACCGAGCCGCTGTGCCACGGGATGTAGGGGATCTGACCGCCATACCACTCGCTCGTGGGGTCGGTGCGATCCTTGGCCTCTTGGTAGGTGTACGAGAGGCGGGTATTGACCGCAACGGGCCCAAATTGCCACTGCAACTGCGCAGCAGCATCGACACCGAGGATCTCGACATAACCCAGATTGAGCATAGTCCATTGGAATTGGTTCGAGGTGGGCATCGCTATAATCTTGTCCTTCACTTGGTTGAAGTAACCGTCGGCCTGTATCTCGATGCGTCGCACAATGCCTCGACGGAAGTTGCGCCCGTAGATCGCACCTATATTATATTGGGTCGTGTACTCAGGATCGAGATATTTGTTGCCGATGAATGTGTAGTAGAGGTCGTTCAACGTGGGCATACGGAAGATGCGTTTGTAAAATGCTCGCAGACTCAGCTCCTCGCTCTTAAATGGTTTATACTGAGCGATTACCGTTGGAGTCCACTCGTCACGATCGCCTGCTGCCGCACCTGCGTAGCGCGTGTGGTCGTGAATGAAGGTGTAGAGCAGACTCGCCTGCATTTTGAAACGCTCGAAGTCGATCGCCGTGGCTGCCGAACCGAGCAACGTCAGGCGAGTGGGGTAGGCGAAGTCGGTCAGATCGGCCGTGAGCGTATTCAACTGAGCATCAACCGAAAGGCTCGCCCGCCACCAATCCGTTAGGCGCACCTCGTTGGCCACCGAGAGGTAGGCCTCCTGCTGGTGGTAGCGGTTGTCGACATACATCGTCGAGACATCCTCGCGCGGATCAGAGAGGTAGTGCAGGAAGTCGTAGGCATATTTGGCGTTGACCATCAGGCTGTAACGCTTGCCGACGTTTTTACGTAACGACCCCTGCGCGAATAGGTTACGATCCCACTGGCGATCTTCGTGGCGGAACTTACCGGGCTCTTCACGCACCGAAGCTCCGGGGTAGCCACGCTCCGAGTCGTAGTAGTAGATCTTGGCACGCCAGCCGCCATTGTTGATTCGTCCGAACAGACCCGCCTCGGCACGCACGGCACTCACGTCGCCATTGCGTCGCACCTCGGTGGTGTCGTAGCCGTCGAGTTTGCGGTACGAAAATTTGTAACGTCCTGTGGTATAGAGATATTCGGCACTCACCTGAGCGTCGAGTTTGTCGTTGAAACGGTGCTCCCATAGTGCGGCAGGATTGATCGTTCCGAACGAGCCACCTTTGAGCGATAGGCGCAGATTGTTGCGTTTGGTCGAATCGAAGGTCGGGCGACGTGTGGTCATATAGACTGCGCCTGCCGAGGCGAAGTCCTTGGCTGATTGGAAGATATTGCTTTTTTGACCGTTATAGACCGAGATGGCCTCCATATTGTCCATCGAGAAACGTCCGAGGTCGATCTGTCCGTTCTGCGCATTGCCCAACTGCACACCGTCGTAGAAAACGCCCACGTGCTGTGTGCCCATACTGCGGATGTTTATAGTTTTCAGACCTCCAACACCACCGTAATCCTTGATCTGAATGCCCGAAAAATAGCGAATCGCATCGGCCACCGAAACCACATTCAGGCGTTTAAGCTCCTGCCCTGCAAGCACTTGTGCAGGTACGGTTTCGGGTGCGCGACGTTGAGCCGTAGCGACAACTGCCTCGATTGAGTGGGTGGTATCGGTGATCGAGTGGTTGCGTAGGCTATCGCTCTCGACGTATTGCGCACGTGTCGCGCACGCGTATGTGAGCGCGATAATAGATAATAGAGTGTGTAACGATCGTTTCATTCGCCGCGAATCAATTGTTATTCAGCGCGTTTTGCTCTGCGGGCGAACTTGATTCGAACTGCCGATCCTCGATTGTTTCGATTGAGTCATTGTCGGTAGATCTCCGCCCATTCGCCGTAGGCCGCAAAATCGCAAGTGATTGCGCAAAGGCAGGTCTTCTGACTCGCTCTATTCTCAGCGGCCTTCCCGAAACGAGTCTGTTTCAGTGGCTTAGGATCGCTATCGAATGTTGCGCCCACAGAGGGGCGAGAGCTTACAGCAGCGGGAACTGTTGCCGACTTTCACGGCATTCCCTTTTAATCCCGTACGCGCGAGGGCGTACATAGTGGGAACCGTTGCGAGGGCAAAATTACGAATAAAATTCGGAAAACATACAAATTTAACTCAAAAAAACATTGAGAAATAGTGAATTGTCGTCGCAAAAGCTGTTGCACATCGCCTCGATCCATTGGTGGAGTGGTGAAGAGTGGCGTGTGGCGACTGCGAATGAGTGTCAAATGGTTGATTTTGGGTGGTCGGTATCGAAGTTAAAAAGCAAAATCGAGCGTTTATAACTGAGCGTTAGGCGATTAATGGTAAAAATAGTGATGCGAAATAACCGCCCGTGCAACGTTTTGTAAGTTGGGCTATGGCCTATTTGGTTGCAATGGAGCAATTTTAGGAGTAATTGGCGTTTTTATCATCCGATTAGTCGGTTTTGAAAGGGTAAAAAATGCTGAAATTTTAATTTTTACAGCCGCTGTCGTGTGAATAAAATATAATCTAAAACCCTCGATAGGCTTATAAATAGGATTTTAATCACCCTAAAATGGTTTTAATTCATTGTAATATGGAAAATAGTAGTCGAAAAAATTGCTTTTATCTATTTTTATATTTATTTTTGCCGTCTGACATTGGTGTATCGCTATGCGTTCCGAGGTCGGAAATGTGAAAGAATTGTTCGCAGAAAACAAATTCGAACATTATATTTTTATTAACTAATTAATTAAATGCTTATGATTAGAAAAATTGTACTATCATTGGTTGCAATTCTGAGCTGCGGCGCAATGGCTCTGGCCCAGAATAAGCAGGTGACTGGTACCGTTACTGATCCCGAGGGTACTCCTATGGCAGGTGTTACGGTACAAGTCGAGGGTACGATGAATGCTACGGCTACTAATGCAGCCGGTCAGTATTCAATTTCGGCACCGGCTGAAGCTAATCTGCTGTTCACCTACATCGGTATGACAGCTCAGACCCAGGCAGTTGGTCAGCGTTCGGTAATTGATGTTACCTTGCAGGCTGATTCGCAGGTTATGGACGATGTCATCGTTACCGCGTTCGGTGCAACGAAGCGAGAGGCTTTTACGGGTTCGGCAGCCGAGGTTAAGGCTGAGGACATCGCCAAGGTTCAGACTTCGAACGTGGCACAGTCGTTGGCAGGTAAGGTTGCAGGTTTGCAGCTGGTTAACGCTTCGGGTAAGCCCGGTTCGAGCCCTTCGATCCGTATTCGTGGTTTCTCGTCAATCAACGCGAGCCAGGAGCCTCTGTACGTAGTGGACGGTATCCCCTACGACGGCGACCTGAACAACATCAACCCCGCTGACATCGAGTCGATGACCGTTCAGAAGGACGCTACCTCGACCTCGTTGTATGGTGCTCGTGGTGCTAACGGTGT
>JAZOMS010000291.1:0-4956 GCA_045654145.1 Alistipes sp.
TATTTTACGGTTGCGATTGTACCGAATAATGCTGTAACTGCGATAATAATACAAACGATTATTAAAGTCTTTTTCTTAACAACCATACCATTACTTTGTATTACGGATAGTTCTGCTAATAATAATCGAAGTACAGCCTAAAATAACCCAAAACAATGATTTTACCATTACTGCGGCTGAACGTGAGGCAGATATGATATAGTTATACGCATCACCACCAACATACCTTTCTTCGTGGAAATCCATAGGATTAGAAGAATAACCCAAATCTTGGTTATATATATAACCGCCATACATAATAAATACAAGTCCTAAAACAACTAACGCCCATTTGAATATGATGCGAAAATTAAGATTAACTGTTTGTTCATCGCTCGTTGCAACATTGATTTCTTTTTTTACTTCATTCTGATTTTCCATAACTACATATATTTTGGTTAAACATAATTTCAAATCTCACGCTTAACCATAAAAAGAAAAGCGCAGGTTGGTTTGTACTATTCAGAGGTACTGCCATACCCACACTACAATACAACACCACCCACGCATTGCGTAGGCGTTCTCGTGTCTATTGTGCTTGTAGTGCTGTGAAAATTGGCAGTTTTCTGAACTAAGTACAATAGCAAAAACGCTATAAATTCTAATATGTCTTGACGGTATTAAGCCATCGGTACAAAGTTAATCAAAGTTTTTCGTTTTCAAAATATAAGTGCTATGTTTGCGTTAGCAAACATAGCACTTGTTTGGTGTAAAATTATATATAATTACCTTATTTTATTAAGGTATTGCTTATTCCGGCTTTACCAACGAAAGGTACAACTCGTCGAGCTGCGACTGGTCGATAACCGAAGGAGCATCGAGCATCACATCGCGACCTGCATTGTTCTTCGGGAAGGCGATGAAGTCGCGAATTGACTCCGAGCCACCGAACAATGAGCAAAGGCGGTCGAAACCGAATGCCAAACCACCATGAGGAGGCGCGCCAAACTTAAAGGCGTTCATCAGGAAGCCAAACTGCTCCTGAGCCTTCTCGGGTGTGAAGCCCAGAATCTTGAAGATAAGAGCCTGCAACTGTGCATCGTGGATACGAATCGAACCACCACCAATCTCTGTTCCGTTACATACAAAGTCATAAGCATTTGCGCGAACACGACCCGGGTCGCTCTCCAGGAACTCGACATCCTCGGGCTTGGGAGAGGTGAATGGGTGGTGCATAGCATAATAACGCTCGGTCTCGTCGTCCCACTCGAACATCGGAAAGTCAACAATCCACAACGGTGCGAACTTCTTGGGATCGCGCAAACCAAGACCCTCGGCAACGTGCAGACGCAAAGCGCAGAGCTGTGTAAGAGCCTTAAATTTCTTGCCGCACAACACGAGCATCAAATCACCCGGCTTAGCCTCCATACGCTCGGCGATAGCTGCCAAATCCTCTGCAGTGAAGAACTTGTCGATAGAAGACTTGAGCTGTCCCTGCTCGTCCATACGAATCCATACCAAACCCTTGGCACCAACCTGCGGACGCTTTACGTAGTCGGTCAGAGCGTCGATCTGCTTGCGGGTGTAGCCGGCGCAACCTGTAGCTGCGAAACCTACAACATACTCCGCATCGTCAAATACCGAGAATGAGTGGCCGTGAGCCAGGTCGGTTATATCGTGGAACTCCATACCGAAACGCAAATCTGGCTTATCTGAACCATACTTCTCCATTGCCTCGATCCAGGGCATACGCTGGAATGGCTCGGTGAAGTCTACGTTCATAACATCCTTGAACATATATTTAGCCCAACGCTCGAATACCTCGAGGATGTCCTCCTGCTCGACGAACGACATCTCGCAGTCGATCTGTGTAAACTCGGGCTGACGGTCAGCGCGCAAATCCTCATCGCGGAAGCAACGTACGATCTGGAAATAACGGTCGTAACCTGCAACCATCAAGAGCTGCTTCAAAGTCTGGGGAGACTGAGGCAAAGCGTAGAACTGATTGGGGTTCATACGGCTTGGCACAACGAAGTCGCGCGCGCCCTCGGGAGTTGAACCTACCAAATATGGAGTTTCGATCTCCAAAAATCCCTCCTTGTCGAGGAATGTGCGGATGGCGTGGGCCATACGGTGACGCAACTCCATATTACGCTGCAAGGGAGGACGGCGCAAATCGAGATAACGATACTTCATACGCAAGTCGTCGCCACCGTCAGAGTTCTCCTCGATGGTAAACGGAGGCGTCTGAGCCTCGTTGAGGATCTTCAGGCTCTCGGCTGCAACCTCGATATCGCCTGTAGGCATCTTGGGGTTCTTCGATGAACGCTCGATAACCTTACCTGTTACCTGCAATACAAACTCACGACCCAAACGAGATGCTATCTCGCGGGTTGCTTCTGGAGAGTGCTCCTCGACTACGATCTGGCTGATGCCGTAGCGGTCACGCAGATCAATAAATGTCATTGCTCCGAGGTTTCGCACCTTCTGTACCCAGCCGGCGAGGGTTACTTCTTGACCAACATTGCTGATGCGCAACTCGCCGCAAGTATGACTTCTGTACATAGTTTATAATTATTTTAAGTTCTAATATTCGCTAAAAACATACAAAAATAAGAATTTTCATCGTTAATTAACTAAGAAGCCGCCCGAAATTGAAAAAAAAGTTAGGATTTTGGAGGTTGCTAACATATTTCGTATCTTCGTCAGATAAAATTGTCGATTATGGAGGAGAAAATCAGTACTTCTGCGCAAGACGAAAAGTTTATGCGTCAGGCAATAGAGGAGGCTCGGAAAGCGTTAAAAGAGGAGGAGGTGCCTATTGGTGCAATTGTGGTTTGCGGAGGCAGAGTGATTGGCCGCGGCCATAATTTGGTCGAGACGCTGTGTGATGCTACGGCTCACGCCGAGATGCAGGCAATTACGGCAGCGGCATCTACCTTGGGTGGCAAATACTTAAAAGAATGTACGTTATATGTTACTGTAGAGCCTTGTATAATGTGTGCCGGAGCATTGGCGTGGAGTCAGATCGATCGCGTGGTTTATGGCGCTGACGATCCCAAGCGAGGCTATTCGACTGTGGGCGGAAGAATATTTCATCCGAAAACCAAGGTTGAACGCGGAGTGCTGGCTGAGGAGTGCGAAGCTCTGATGAAGGAATTCTTCAAGACGTTGCGTTGAATGATTATGCGAAAAAAAATGATGATTTTCAGATGTAAAGAGTTTAAAATTTGCAGTATGTAAAAAAATATCTATCTTTGCAGTCTGAAAAATAGCCTACTTTATAAGTGGTTTTTTTTGAGCGAAAATTTTAAATTAAAAACCTATAAACGAATTAATTAAAAACTATGAAGAAGTTCATTTTGATGGTTGCTGCGCTTATGTGCTACGTTTCAGTTTCAGCGCAGAGTGGTGTTGTTGATAACTTCAACAAGGGTAACGAGGAGTTCAAGGCAAAGAATTATGTTGCTGCTATCGAGTTGTTCGAGGGCGTTATCATCGACGGCGAGGCTGAGGAGAGCGATGCTGCTTTGCAGTGCGTTGAGAACGCAAAGAAGTTGCTCCCCGTAGCTTATATGCAGAATGGTATCAAGTTCATCGGTGCGAAGAACTATGATGAGGCTATTAAGAACCTCAATATCGCTGCATCTAAGGCAAAGAACTATAACAATGCAAAGGTAGCTCAGGCTGCTAACAACGCGATTGCAAAGGTTTACCAGGTACAGGGTGGTGAGTTGTTCAACGCTGACGACTTCGCTGGTGCTGCTGCTATCTTCGCTAAGGGTTACGCGGCTAACAAGCGTAATACAGACCTTGCAATGTTGCTCGCAGAGAGCTACTTCAAGCAGGATCTCTACAACGAGGGTATGAAGGTTTGCACTGAGGTTTTGGCATTGCCCAATATGCCCGCTTTGGAGAAGGGTAAGGCAGAGGCTAAGGCTAAGATGAACCTCTACACAAATAATAAGATCGCTACATTGCAGCAGGCTAACGATTTCGACGGCATCATCGCAATGTCTGAGACTTTGGAGGATAAGGCTTTGGCACAGAAGGTTGCTGTTCAGGCTTACCTCTTGAAGAAGGATTATGACAAGGTTATCGAGTTGGGTGAGGCTGCAGCTGAGGCTCAGACTGACGAGGCTGACAAGAGCGCAGTTTACTTCCAGTTGGGTACTGCTTACAACGCTAAGGAGATGAAGGATAAGGCTGTTGCTGCTTTGTCTAAGGTTACTGCTGGTCCTTCAGTTGAGGCTGCTAAGGCTGCTATCGCTGGTTTGACTGCTCCCGCGAAGTAATCTGAAGGTTGCGACCTATTATAATAAAGGTGTCCCGAGGTGGACACCTTTTTTTTGTGCCGTAAGGTCGGGTGAGGTTGCATCTGTTGGATTTTATCGCTAACTTTGTTTATGATGAAAACTTAAAACTTAAATATATGAGAAAACTTTCTACCCTTGTGTGTGTTGCGCTGGCTGTGGCTATGTGTAACTTTTCGTGCGTCGCACCAGATGCAAATGGCGGTGTTAAAGGCGTGAAGCACGTGGTGATGATTGGCCTGGATGGCTTGGCTGGAAACTCTGTTGAGGCGGCAGATATGCCGACGCTGAAGGCGATGATGGCCGATGGTGCGTGGACCTTGCAGGCGCGTAGTATCCTCCCCTCGTCGAGTGCTTGCAACTGGGCGTCGATGTATATGGGCGTTGGTCCCGAGATGCACGGCTATAACACGTGGGGCAGCCGTAAGCCCGATTTCCCATCGATTGCCGTGGGCAAAAATGGTATGTTCCCAACCATTTTTACCGTCTTGAGAGAGGAGTGCCCTGAACTTCACACTTGTGCGATGTTTGAGTGGGAGGTGCAGAAGTGTCTTATCGATACAATGGCTGTAAATCATTATCGTTATGTCCCGATGGGCGAGAATAAAGGTGCGGATATGACAAATGCCTATGTGGAGTATCTGAAGGAGCATAAACCTCAATT
>JAZOMS010000292.1:0-5778 GCA_045654145.1 Alistipes sp.
CAACAAACACACCGACTGCTACGAATTGGATTTTGCCGTCGAGATCAAGACACCCATCTGTCAAATAGCGTTTGCGTCAGAGTGTTTTACCGAGGAGTTACGTATGTTGAGAGAACATTTGCAGAAAATGCACTCATTCTCACTACACTATGCTACATTTCTCTGTTCCGACGGGCGATTTAAGATGGAATTGGAGTTGGGACCAACGGGTTTGATTCAGGCAAAAGTCCGTGTTCGACATATTGAAAATGATCTTGAACTATCATTTAATTTCGTTTCGGACCAAAGTTTCCTGCCTGATTTAATCGAACAACTTGACGCTACAATATAGAATTGAGAGCCGCGCCCCTGCGAACAAGTGGCGCGGCTCGGCTTACAAAATATTTAGGAATGGTAATTGGGGCTATTGAATCATCCGATCAAAGACCTCGCGTAGTTGCACTGTCTGCATCGCTCCTAAGCGCGTCTGAGGCAGTCCCTCCTTCGGAATAAAGAGCAGTGTCGGAATCGAACGGATGTCGAACTCCTCGGCCAGCTGCTGTTCGCTCTCGACATTGACCTTATAGATATCGACTTTGCCCTCGTACTCCTTTGCAAGTTCGTCCAATCTCGGTAGTAACGACTTGCAAGGACCGCACCAAGGTGCATAAAAATCGACCAGAGCGGGGCGCGAACCCAGATATTTCCACTGATTGGGGCTATTTTCGATGTCGGCTACTCGCTTCAAAAATTCGCCGCGGGTAAGATTGATAGTTGCCATAGTATTAATAGTTTTTGTGTGTTATCGTTTGTTTGCTGGTACAAAGATAATACACGAAAAACTATTTATCAAATTGATAATTTTTATAGCGACATAAAGAAATTTTATAATGCGGCAGATTATTTCGCATCAAGCAAACACTTCGCCTGCTCAACAGCGGCGGCCGTCACGGTCGAGCCACTGAGCATTTTGGCGATCTCATCAACTCGCTCACGAGCCGAAAGCTGACGGATTGAGGTCATCGCACCGAGCAGAGTATCCTCCTTATAGACAACGAAATGGGTCTTGCCCTTCGAGGCAACCTGAGGCAAGTGGGTGATGTTGATCACCTGCATCGAACGCGACAACTCCGAGATAATGCGACCCATAGCGTCGGCAATCTGCCCCGAAACGCCCGTATCAATCTCGTCGAAGATGATCGTGGGCAGCTGCATCGAACGTGCCACCAAAGACTTCAATGCCAACATTACGCGCGAAATCTCACCACCCGACGCAATCTTCTCGACGGGTTGAGGAGCAATGCCCGCATTGGCAGTGAAGAGGAACGATACTCGATCGCGACCCGTCGGTAGCAACTCCTCCTGAGCCGCCACATCAACCGTAAAACGGGCTGAGGGCATACCCAACTCAGCAAGTGTTGCACTCAGTGCAGCGTCGATCGTGGGCACAGCTTTCGTGCGTGCCGAGTGGATCTCATCGGCACGGCGCAGAGCCTCGGTGCGCAACTCGGCAATATGTTGTTCGAGGGCAACAATGCGCTCGTCGCCTGAGGTAATTGTTTGTAGTTGAGCCGAATACTTATCACGCAATGCGATCAACTCAGATTCGCTCGTAACGCGATGTTTCTGTTGGAGCGAATATATCAAGTCAATGCGAGCCACTACCTGAGCCAGGCGCTCGGGGTCGGCATCGATATGCTCGGCGGCTGTTGCCAACTCCGATGATACATCTTTCAAGTCGAGCAGAGCCGAATGGACACGCTCGAACAACTCGCTCGCAGGTGCATAGCTCCCAGCCACACCCGCCATCGCCTGTTCGATGGTTTTCAGTTGCAATAGCACGCCCATCTGCTCGTCGTCCAGCGCATTGCGCGATGCAACGACAGCCTCGCCAATAGCATCGGCATTGGCCAACACACTCTGCTCGGCTTCGATACGCGCCAACTCGCCCTCACGCAGGTTGGCAGCCGTCAGTTCTTCGACCTGAAAGCGAATCCACTCCTCGTCGCGACGGTTGCGCTCGGTCTCGGCACGCAGTGTTGCCAACTCTCGTTCAGCTACTTGCAACTCATCATACGCTTTACGATACTCTGCCACCTGCGTACCGCAACCTGCAATCGAATCGACCACGCCAATGCGGAATTTATCGTCCGAGAGAATCAAATTGCGATGTTGCGAATGGATATCGACCAAGCGCACGCCCAACTCGCGTAGTACGCTCTGACCAACAGGTAGATCGTTGACATACGAACGCGACTTACCCGCAGGGGTGATGACACGACGAATGGTCAATGACGGATCATAGTCGAGGTCGTTCTCGTCAAAAAAACTCTCCAAGCCGTAGCCATCGACGTCGAACACTCCTTCGATCACGCAGTTGCGGCTCTCGTCGCGCATTGCACCACCCTCGGCCTTATTGCCAAGCAAGAGCCCGAGTGCGCCGAGCAAGATTGACTTGCCGGCACCTGTCTGACCCGTGATGATATTGAGCGAGCGATCGAGCTCCATTTCGAGGCGATCGATCAAGACATAGTTTTCAACCGTGAGCGTTCGTAGCATCTCTTTGTGCGCAAAAGTTAGTTCCAAAGTTCAAAAGTACACATAATTTTCAGAACTGCCACCCATTTTCGACGAAATTTCGCATTGGGACAGTTCGATTTTTGCGAATCGAGAATTATTGCATAACTTTGCACAATATGGATTTCGAACTTGTATCGGACTATCAACCAACGGGCGACCAGCCCGAAGCCATTGCCGAGTTGGTGCGCTCGATCCGCTCGCACTCGCCCCACAACACACTGCTGGGCGTTACGGGATCGGGTAAGACCTTCACGGTAGCTAATGTCATTGCCGAACTGAACCGTCCGACGCTCGTTTTGAGCCATAATAAAACGCTTGCAGCACAGCTCTATGGCGAGTTCAAGAACTTCTTTCCGAACAATGCGGTCGAATATTTTGTTTCGTATTACGACTACTACCAACCCGAGGCCTATCTACCCTCGTCGGATACCTATATCGAAAAGGATCTTTCGATCAACGAGGAGATCGAAAAGTTGCGCCTGAGTGCCACATCGGCACTGCTGAGTGGTCGCCGCGATGTGATCGTTGTGTCGAGTGTATCGTGCCTCTATGGCATTGGCAATCCTGCCGATTTTCACGCTACGTCAGTGCATATCCGCACGGGTGAGGTCATTAGTCGTAAGGTGTTTATGTACAAGCTCGTTGAGGCTCTCTATACCCGAACCGAGAGCGTGCTGACACCTGCCACGTTCCGTGTCAATGGCGACGTGATCGACATTATGCAGGCCTTTGGCGAAACGACAATCCGAGTGATGTTCTTCGACGATGAGATCGAGCAGATTCAGCGCATCGATGCCGCAAGCGGACAGCGCCTCGAAGTGCTCGACAGTGTTACGATATTCCCTGCAAATCTGTTCGTTACGACCAAAGAACGTATCGACTCGGCCGTGCGCCAGATTCAGCTCGATCTGGGCAAACGCATCTCGTTCTATGAGCGCGAGGGGCGTGTGGTCGAGGCCAAAAGAATCAAACAACGTGTCGAGTACGACTTGGAGATGATCAAGGAGTTGGGCTACTGTTCGGGTATCGAGAACTACTCACGCTACTTCGATGGACGAGCCGAGGGTAGTCGTCCCTTCTGTCTGCTCGACTACTTCCCTAAGGATTACCTGATGGTGGTCGATGAGAGCCACGTAACTCTGCCGCAGGTGCGTGCGATGTATGGAGGCGATCGCGCCCGCAAGGTCAATCTGGTGGAGTATGGATTCCGTCTGCCCGCAGCTATCGACAACCGTCCGTTGCGCTTCGAGGAGTTCGAATCGTTGGTAGGCACGTCGATATATGTAAGTGCGACACCGGCTGATTACGAGTTAATTAAGAGCGAGGGCGCGGTGGTCGAGCAGTTGATCCGCCCGACGGGTCTGATCGATCCGCCGTTGCAGGTTAAGGTTACTGACAATCAGATCGACGACCTGATGGAGGAGATCGACTATCGTGTGCGCCAAGGCGATAAGATACTCGTTACGACCCTCACAAAACGTATGGCCGAGGAGCTATCGCGCTATTTCGACCGTGTGGGCGTGCGCAACCGATATATCCACTCTGATATCGAAACGTTGGAGCGTGTGCAGATCTTGGATGATCTGCGTGCAGGCTCATTCGATGTGTTGGTGGGCGTCAATCTGTTGAGAGAGGGATTGGACCTGCCCGAGGTCGGATTGGTAGCAATTATGGATGCTGATAAGGAGGGTTTTCTGCGCAACGTGCGCTCGATCACTCAGATCGCTGGGCGTGCAGCTCGCCACTCTCAGGGCAACGTGATTATGTATGCCGAGCGATGCACCGACTCGATGCAGGTAGCGATTGAGGAGAGCAACCGTCGCCGTGAGAAACAGCTAAGTTATAATATCAAACATCAGATGTTGCCCCGACAGGCGCAAAAGAGTGGCTCGGGTCGCAACAACCTGCTCGACGTGGCAGCAGCCGAGAGCGAGGGTGCAACAGCCAAATATGCACCGCTCGAATCGCTCGCAATGCCCATTGCCGCCGATGTACGAGCCGACTACAAGGCATCGAGCGATAACCTGCAAGGCGACACACTCGACATTGCGATCGCCACCGCACGTGAGCAGATGGAGCGTGCAGCCAAGGAGCTGGATTTTATGGCGGCTGCCAAATTCCGCGACCTGATGTATGAACTTCAACGACGAAAGGGAGAAAAATGATGAAACTTGCTGAACTGATTGGTCGCACGATCGACCTATTCTATATACGGCCAATCGACCGCCTCATCTCGCGCGAAACATTCCGCTATGGAGCGTGCGGTGCGGCCAATATGGTGCTCGATCTGGTGCTCTACTACCTGATCTATCATTACGTTGTGGCTGAGCGGTTTATTGACCTCGATGTGGTGGTGATGTCGCCCTATATTGCATCGCTTGCAGTGGTCTTTCCGATCACATTCTTCAATGGGTTCTGGCTCAATCGCAACGTGGCTTTTCGCCGCTCTGAGCTGCCGCAGGGGCGCCAGCTGTGGCGTTATGCCCTCTCGGTCGCAGGCTCGATCGTGCTCAACTATGTATGTATGAAGGTGCTGGTCGAGCAGGCAGGCGTTTGGGCTACGCCCGCCAAAGCAATCACGGCCGTTATCTCGGTCATTTACAGCTACCTAATGGCTCGTTTCTACTCGTTCCGAACGATTCCGCAAAAAGAGTAGAACATCGTTCGAAAAAAATCATTACCTTTGTACTCTTATGATTGACCGCGCCACAATAGATAGAATCTACGCCTCAGCCGACATCGTTGAGGTGATTAGCGACTACGTTACGCTCCGCAAAAAGGGCGTCAACTATCAGGCGTGTTGTCCGTTCCATAACGAGAAAACTCCTTCGTTCGTCGTGTCGCCCTCGAAAGGGGTCTATAAATGTTTCGGTTGTGGCAAGGGCGGCAACGCCATCACATTCGTAATGGAGCACGAGAGCCTGAGCTATACCGAGGCTCTGAAAACGGTTGCACGCAAGTATGGCATCGAGGTGCAGGAGCGCGAGATGACCAACGAGGATAAGGAACGCGAGAACCGCCGCGAGAGTATGATGGCGGTCAACGACTTCGCAGCCAAGTACTTTGTCAACGAGATGCACCGCACCGATGAGGGGCGTAGTGTGGCTCTGTCGTACCTGCGTGGACGTGGCGTGTCGGACGAGATGATCGCCCGCTTCCAACTCGGCTACTGCCCCTCGGTTGGCGACAAAATGTCGCGCGAGGCGATGGCAAAGGGGA
>JAZOMS010000293.1:0-1790 GCA_045654145.1 Alistipes sp.
CGACACCCTCCCCCCCAACTCACCCCCCGCCCCAATTCGCTCGGCACGACGCAGACCCAAGCCAGCCGTCATACGCAATCGTGCGACATCATCACCACAGACCGCAGCCAGCTGTCCGCCATACTCCTCCAACAGACGCTCAGCATCGGCAGTTGATGCCGTCGCTGTATCTTCGCCCATAACCACAGACAGCAACTCCGCATCGCTCAGCGATCCCAAACCACGTGCTGCGATACGTTCGCGAAGAGTCAGTCCGTCGTCCTGATGCATAATATTGAAAATTAGAATTTTGAAGCGAACCGATCGAACTCTTCAAGCAACTGATCGCCCAGATCATTATCCGAGATAACCTTCCAAACCGATGCCGAAGCGCGCTGCTCAGCCTGCTTTTTCGAGTCGCCCGTGCCGTGTCCGACATCGACACCATCAATCACCACCGTCGAAAGAAATATGGGGTGATTATCCGAATACTCCGCATCGTGTACCGTGCGAAACGAGATCGGCTGGCGGCTCTTCTGGCACCACTCGATCAGTCGGCTCTTGAAGTCGGTCTCCTCGGTCATCAACTCCTCCAAATCGATATGACGGACGATCAACTCATTGATCAACAACCGATTGACAAAGTTATAACCCTTATCCAGATAGATCGCACCAATCATAGCCTCGAACGCATCTCCAAAGATGTGTTTCTGCGCCAGCGTACCAGCTGACTGTGCAATCACGTGCTTATCCAAGCCAATCTTCACCGCCAAACCATTCAACGATTGACGGCTCACTATCTTCGAGCGGAGCTTTGTCAGGAAACCCTCATCAGCTTCCGGATACTCGATGAAGATATAGTCCGACACCACCGTTTCGATCACCGCATCGCCCAGAAATTCAAGGCGTTCGTTGTTAATCTGGCGGCCATCGTCCAAAAACAAAGAAGCTGACTTGTGAACCAAAGCCAGCTTATAAAGCTCGATGTTATCGGGACAAATCCCGAACACATCGTCTATTATCCTGTAATACACGCTGTCGCAGCCACAACGTCTGAGAAACGGACGACGAATGAAATCGAACACAGCTACGAACTTTTAGGCGTATTACTCCGAGAATTTACCGAACAGAATCGTCGAGTTATGACCGCCGAAACCGAACGTGTTACTCATCGCATAGCGCACCTCGCGCTTCTGCGCCTTGCCCAAGGTCAGATTGAACTTGGGATCGATCTGCGGATCAACCTCCTCGCAGTTGATCGTCGGAGGAATCACCCCACGATCGATAGCCATAATGCAGGCCAGCGCCTCAACAGCAGCCGTTGCACCCAACAAGTGGCCGGTCATCGACTTGGTCGACGAGATGTTCATCTTGTAAGCGTTCTCACCGAAGACCTCAGCGATACCCTTCAACTCGGCAGGATCACCCACCGGAGTCGATGTACCGTGAACATTGACGTAGTCAACCTCTTCGGGCGCTACACCCGCATCCTTCAAGCAGTTGCGCATCGAGAGGATCGCGCCCTTGCCTTCGGGGTGGGGAGCCGTATAGTGGTAAGCGTCGGCACTCACACCGCCACCCATCACCTCGGCATAGATCTTCGCACCGCGAGCCTTAGCGTGCTCGTACTCCTCGAAAATGAGTGCTGCACCACCCTCGCCGATAACGAAACCATCGCGATTCACATCGAAAGGACGCGAAGCGGTCTGCGGATCGTCATTGCGGGTCGAGATAGCCTTCATCGCGCTGAAACCACCTACGCTCGGCTCATTGACCGAAGCCTCCGAACCACCCGTAACGATCATATCGGC
>JAZOMS010000294.1:0-4835 GCA_045654145.1 Alistipes sp.
CGAATTGAAGAATATCATCAATAACGTGCGATTTCGCCCCAGCTCGCTGTAAGCAAAGCGGTCGCGCTTGATCTCCAACGCCTCAGCAACTGCTGTACGCAGATCACCAATATCTTCGACGCAGGTAAACTTTTTCATATATCTTATATTGGTATTATTCGTTAATCAACTCTGCAAATGCCGCGAGGAAACGATCAGCCTCCTTACGACCAACACCCAACGCAGGCAACAGACGAACCGTTGTTGCACCCGCACCGCCGGTGAAGATATGTTTCTCGAACAGCAATCGACGGCGCAACTCCGCAGCCGAGCCTTCGATCTCGATACCGATCATCAAACCACGACCACGTACCTCCTTCAAACGCGACATTTTGCGTAACTCAGTGATCAGATACTCGCCCACCTCATTGGCATTCTCAATCAGTCGTTCGTTCTCGATCACATCAAGTACCGCCAAAGCAGCTGCACAAGCTAAATGATTACCTCCGAAGGTCGTACCTAACATACCATACCACGCCTCAAACTGCGGACCGATCAACACACCGCCCATCGGGAAGCCATTCGCAATACCCTTCGCTACGGTGATCATATCGGGACGAATCCCTGCCCACTGATGAGCAAAGAACTTACCCGTACGACCATAACCCGACTGTATCTCATCCAAAATCAGCGCAACGCCCTCACGTGCAGTCAATTCACGCAGGCCACGCAAAAACTCGTCGGTCGGGCACTGAATACCCGCAACACCCTGAATACCCTCGATCAGCACTGCACAGAAACCACCCTCGGCCAACTTCGCCTCGACTGCCTCCAAGTCGTTCAAGGCGACAAATTCGACATTCTTCGTGTGGTTGAAAGGCGACACAATTTTCGGATTATCCGTAGCAGCCACTGCACCCGACGTGCGACCGTGGAAAGCACGCGAGAAAGCCAAGACTTTCTCCTTACCCGAATGGAACGACGCTAACTTAATGGCATTTTCATTAGCCTCGGCTCCCGAATTACAAAGGAACAATCGATAATCCTCATATCCACAAGCCTTGCCCAATCGCTCGGCAAACTCTCGTTGCAACGAGTTCTCTACCGAGTTCGAATAGAAACCCAACGCTGCCACCTGCTTCGAGATAGCCTCGACATAGTGCGGGTGCGCGTGACCAATCGAGATCACCGCGTGGCCACCATACAGATCGAGATACTCCTGACCTTCGGCGTCATAAACGTAGCTACCACAACCGCGAACCGGCTCAACGGGATACAACGGATATACATCAAAAAGATTCATCTTTTGTCAATTATTTAGAATGCGTTGGGTTTCAATCGCAAGCCCTCGCACTCATCGAAACCACACATTATGTTCATATTCTGCACCGCCTGACCAGATGCACCTTTCAGCAGATTGTCGATCACCGACACGATCATCAGTTTCGAGCCGTGCTTCTCGACCCAAACCAACGCCTTATTGGTATTGGTAACCTGCTTCAAATCGACATTCTTGCCTGCTACGAAGGTGAAAGCGGCATCACGATAGAACTCCTCATACAGCGCACGTGCCTCCTCCTCGCTGAGCGACGACTCGGTATAGACTGCAGCCAAAATACCTCGTGCAAAATCACCTCGCATAGGCACAAAGTTAATCTCACTATCGAACGAAGGTTGCAGACCTCGCAGTGTGCGACCAATCTCCAATAGGTGTTGGTGTTCAAACGCCTTATAGACCGACAAGTTATCGTTACGCCAGCTGAAATGGGTCGTTGCACTCGGCTTAACACCTGCACCAGTCGAGCCCGTAATGGCGGTAACGTGTATCTCACTATTAAGTTTACCAGACGTAGCCAAAGGCAACAACGCCAACTGTATAGCCGTCGCAAAACAACCAGGGTTAGCCACACGCATTGCCTTGCGAGTGCGCTCACGATTGATCTCAGGCAGACCATAGACATAGCCCTCCGATTCATCGCGAAAATCCTGCGCCAGATCAACCACTTTCAAGCCCTCGGGCATCGCGTTCTCCTCCCAGAACTTACGACTCTGACCGTGTGCCGAACACATAAACAACACATCGATCGCCGTCAAGTCGTACTCGGCACTAAAATGCAGATCGGTTTCGCCCCACAAGCCACCGTGAACATCACACACGTGGTTGCCTGCATTGCTTGACGAATGGACGAAAGCGATCTCCACCTGCGGGTGATTGATCAGCAGTCGGAGCAACTCGCCTGCGGTATAGCCCGCACCGCCTATAATTCCGACCTTTATCATCTATTTATCGTTACGTTTCTGAACGTTGTAGAATATCTTCATTTGGTTACCCATAATCTTGGTAAAGCCCTTCACGTCATCTGCCGTCCAAGCCTTATTCACCTCGCCATACTCGCCGAAATCGGTCTTCATCAGGTCGAACGACGACTCAACACCAACCAAAGTATAGCAGTAAGGACGCAGAGTCAGCTCAACCGTACCGGTAACATTCTGCTGCGTGCTGTCGAGGAATGCCTCCATATCGCGCATAACGGGTTCGAGATACTGAGCCTCGTGCAGGAACATACCGTACCACGTCCCGATCTGATCCTTCCAATACTGCTGCCACTTGGTCAGCGTGTGCTTCTCCAACATCTTGTGAGCAGCGATGATCATCATCGGAGCCGCAGCCTCGAAACCTACACGGCCCTTGATGCCGATGATCGTATCACCGATGTGCATATCGCGACCAATACCGAACTTAGAGCCGATCTCCTCAATGCGACGAATAGCCTCAACCTTATCCTCAAACTTTTCGCCATTAACAGCCGCAATCTCACCCTTCTCGAAGGTCAGTTTCAGATGCTCCTCACCCTGGGCAGTGATCTGGCTGGGATAAGCGCTCTCGGGCAGAGTCTGCTCCGAGTGCAAAGTCTCCTTGCCACCAATGCTCGTACCCCACAAACCCTTGTTGATCGAGTACTCCAACTTGGTGAAATCTGCCACATAGCCACGCTCCTTCAAGTAGTTGATCTCATACTCGCGCGTAAGAACCATATCACGGGTCGGGGTAATAATCTCAATCTCAGGAGCCAAGATCTGGAAGGTCAAGTCGAAACGAACCTGATCGTTACCTGCACCTGTCGAGCCGTGAGCTACACAATCAGCACCAATGCTCTTAGCATACTCGATGATTGCAATAGCTTGGAAAATACGCTCCGACGACACCGAGATAGGATAGGTACCATTACGCAGAATGTTACCAAAGACCATATACTTGATGCTCTTTGAGTAGTACTCCTGAGTGATATCGAGCGATGCGTGAGATTTTGCGCCCAAACGATATGCGCGCTCCTCGATCGACGCCAACTCATCGTTCGAGAAACCGCCCGTGTTGGCAATCGCTGTATGTACTTCGTAACCCAGATCCTCTGACAGATACTTGACGCAAAACGAGGTATCGAGACCACCGCTGAACGCCAAAACAACTTTCTTCTTTTCCATTGTTTCGTTTATGTTTTTATTGTTTTACTTCAAGTGAAAGATTTTGCGCACCTTATTTTTGAGCATCATCCAATATGGCGACAATGCCGACTGCTTTTCGAGCGGCTGTTTGGGGTCGTACAACATACCCGTACATAGACACATACGACGATTGTTGCGCAGCAGAATGTCGTAGTTGCAACAACCCTGACAACCTGCCCAAAATTCCTCATCATCGGTCAACTCCGAAAAAGTTACAGGCTTATAACCCAAACGAGAATTGAGCTTCATCACAGGTAACGACGTAGTGATACTAAACAATTTAGCAAACGGGAAACGCAAACGCGCCAGATCAAATGTTTTCTCTTTGATGCGTGCCGCCAAACCCAAATTGCGATATTCGGGATCGACAATCAAACCCGACGTTGCAACATAGTCGCCGTGCCCCCAGCACTCGATGTAGCTGAAACCGACCAACTTGTCGCCTTCAAGAGCGACAACAGCCTTACCACCCTTGATTTTGGCGGAGATATATTCGGGCGTTCGCTTAGCAATACCCGTACCACGTTGCAGAGCCGACTCGTAAATCAGCGTACAGATACGCTCAGCATACTTCACGTGCTCCTCTTTTGCAAATGCAACGGTAATCGACTTAATACTCATCTATTCCTAATAACGTTTAACTAACCTTGACGGTTGGTAAAATTCAAGTGGCAAAGATAATCAAAAAATCACGTTGTTGTGCTATTTTGGTCGCTTTTTATATATGTACGCACACGCAATCCTATCTTTTATCCACTATTCGGGCACAACATACCCCATTCTGAGCGCATTATTTTGTAAAAAGAGAGCTTAACAACATCTATCATAGTAGTGTATTTTATGCGTCAAGATTGGCTAACGTAAACTATTTTGGAAAAATTTGAGCGCGAAATTTGGCAGATAAATAAATTTAGCCTATATTTGCACCTCGAAAAGCCGAAAGGTTGTACGGTCTGGAAAGATGGGTGAGTGGCTTAAACCACCAGTTTGCTAAACTGACGTACGGGATTACTGTACCGGGGGTTCGAATCCCCCTCTTTCCTCAGCAAAAGTATCGGTCGCAAGAAATTGCGATCGATTTTTGTTTTTGGTGAGTATGAGAAACACCTTCTCAATAGCCGCCAAAATAAATATTGGCAGTTGCTACACAACTGACCGATATTCGACTGCAAGGCGCCCGTGGCAAGAAGGGCGATAACATCGCACCAGCAACGTAATCCCCAGCCCGCAAAAAAGTTTCGCCGCCCGAGCACTCTCGGACGGCGAAATCTCAAAGCGTCATTTGCTCTATTCATTCAAGAACACAAGCACCTCACTCATCAATCTGTCGCGCAACGTCGAATCAGTAATCG
>JAZOMS010000295.1:0-1174 GCA_045654145.1 Alistipes sp.
CATCATTGCAGCCGTGATTGAGGGGGCGGAGTTAAAGGACTCGCGCTCAATTATCCGCACAACGCACTACTACAACAAACATATCGTCGATTTCGAACAGACCAACGAGCGAATCCGCAAGGCTTTTGCCGAGTTGCCACAGCGCACCGTTATGGGCGGTTTCATCTCGTCGGATCGCGATAGTGGCGACGTAACTAATCTCGGTCGTGGCGGTTCGGATTACACGGCTGCAATTGTGGCGGCAGCACTCGATGCCGATATGTTGGAGATATGGACTGATGTTGATGGATTTATGACAGCTGATCCACGTGTGATTAGCTCTGCATACGTGATTGATCATCTAACCTTTGCCGAGGCAACCGAGTTGTGCAACTTCGGAGCAAAGGTGGTCTATCCGCCCACGATCTTCCCCGTTTATCACAAGAATATCCCGATCTGCATCCGCAACACATTCAATCCCGATGCGGCTGGTACGCTCATCTCAAATGAACACCGTGTGGACGAGCGTAGCATTAAGGGTATTTCGTCGATTAACGACACCTGTCTATTGACAATCCAAGGTCTTGGTATGGTGGGTGTTATCGGAGTCAATCACCGCATCTTCCGCACGTTGGCAGAAGCGGGTATTAGCGTCTATTTCGTAGCGCAGGCTGCCTCTGAAAACACCACTTCAATCGGCGTTAATGAGTCGGATTCGGCAAAGGCGGTCGAAGAGCTGACCCGCGAATTCGCAAAGGAGATCTCGCAGGGTGAAATCAACAACATCATCGCAATGCACAACTTGGCAACGGTTGCGATCGTTGGCGAGAATATGAAACAGACCCCAGGTATCGCAGGTCAATTGTTCGGCACACTTGGTCGCAACGGTATCAATGTGATCGCCTGTTCGCAGGGTGCGTCCGAGACGAATATCTCGTTTGTCATTTCGCTCGACAGCCTGCGCAAAGCGTTGAACGTCATTCACGACTCATTCTTCCTATCGGAGTATCAGGTGTTGAATGTATTCGTAGCAGGCGTTGGCTTGGTGGGCAGTAACCTGCTTGATCAGATCGCTAAACAACAACATAAGTTAGCAGAGGAAAACTCGCTAAAAATCAATGTAGTGGGTATCGCCAACTCACGCCGTATGATCATTAATCGTGATGGTATCGACCTGCACGACTATCGTAGGCTA
>JAZOMS010000296.1:0-1014 GCA_045654145.1 Alistipes sp.
TGCCGTCGAGTACCGATCCGCCACCTACGGCCAGCAGGAACTCGACACCCTCCTTGCGGCATTGCTCTACGGCGCGGCGTAGAGTTTCGACCTTTGGATTGGGCTCGATACCCCAAAATTCGACATAATCACGACCCGCCAATGCGGTCGTAACCTGCTCATAGACACCATTGCGGCGAACTGAACCGCCACCGAATGTAATCATAATCTTCTTGTCGGCAGGGATCTCGCGCGCAAGGCGGGCTATCATACCACGACCAAACAAAATTTTGGTCGGATTGCAGAATGTAAAGTTATTCATAAGCGAACGTGAATGGTTGTTTCGTCTATTAACTAAGTGCAAATCTAAATATTTATGAGCAAATATCCAAGAGGGCTGTTGTGTAACTCGACCTAAATTCGTATCTTTGAGGCGCGAATTAATTAATCAATCAAAAATATTTCAACCGTGGTTAAAATTGGAACTACTCTCTCGCCCGTAGGTCGCAAGGCTCTGCTTTGTGGTTCGGGTGAACTTGGCAAGGAGGTTGCCATCGAATTGCAGCGTTATGGCATTGAGGTCGTGGCATTGGATAAGTACGCTAATGCTCCTGCAATGCAGATTGCTCATCGCTCGTACGTGCTGTCGATGCTCGATGGCGATCGTCTGCGCGAGATTATCGAGGCAGAAAAGCCCGACTATATCATTCCCGAGATCGAGGCTATTGCAACTCCCACTTTGGTCGAGTTGGAGAAGGAGGGCTATAACGTAATCCCTACTGCCAAAGCTGCTTGGCTCACGATGAACCGCGAGGGCATCCGCCGTCTGGCTGCTGAGGAGTTGGGTCTGCCCACCTCGCCCTATCGCTTTGCAGCTTCGCGCGAGGAGTTCGAGGCAGCGGTGAAGGAGATCGGCACTCCTTGCGTTGTGAAGCCCGTAATGACCTCGTCCGGACACGGTCAGAGCGTTTGCCACTCGGAGGAGGAGAGCGAGCGCTCGTGCACGATCGCTCAGGAGGGTGGTCGTGCAGGTGC
>JAZOMS010000297.1:0-1585 GCA_045654145.1 Alistipes sp.
TCCGTCGATTACGCGCGATGTATCGGGCGAGGGCGTGCAGCAGGCTCTGTTGAAGATTTTGGAGGGCACAACGGTCAATGTGCCGCCTCAGGGTGGTCGCAAGCACCCCGACCAGAAGTTTATTCAGGTCAATACGGCCAATATTCTCTTTATTTGTGGTGGTGCGTTCGATGGCATCGAGAAGAAGATTGCTCAACGCCTGAATACCCGTGCAATGGGTTATGGTCGAGGTCAGAGTGCGCAGATCGACCGCAACAACCTGATGCAGTACGTTATGCCGCAGGACTTGAAATCGTTCGGTCTGATCCCCGAGCTGGTGGGTCGTATGCCGGTGCTGACATATATGGAGCCACTCGATCGCGATGCTCTGCGTCAGATACTTACCGAGCCAAAGAATGCGATTATACGCCAATACAAACGTCTGTTCGAGTTGGACGAGGTGCGACTGAAATTTGAGGATGAGGCGTTGGACTATATAGTCAATAAGGCGGTCGAGTATAAGCTCGGTGCGCGAGGTCTGCGTTCGATCTGCGAGGCGGTTATGATGGATACGATGTTCGAGATTCCGTCGGATAAGAGTTGCAAGGAGTTCACGGTTACATTGGACTATGCACGCGAGAAGATTGAGCGTACAGCGGCACAAACTGCCCTTCGACAAGTGGGATAGTTGAAAATTTGTCGATAAATGATTAACGTAAGTTCTTTGGGACTTACGTTTTTTTATTATATTTGCAAGCGGTAATGTGGGAATATGGTACTAAGCGATCCGAAAACCTCATTAGAATGCACTAAAAACGCAATAATTCCGAATAATAACTAAAAAAATATATATCGATGGGAAGAAATCAAATGAAAGCAGCAGCCGATAACATCCGTGTATTGACTGCCGCAATGGTAGAAAAAGCCAAATCGGGACACCCGGGCGGTGCAATGGGTGGTGCCGATTTCGTCAATGTACTCTATTCGGAGTTCTTGCGTTACGATCCCGACAATACGGCCTATCCGTTCCGTGATCGTTTCTTCTTGGATCCGGGTCATATGTCGCCTATGCTGTATGGTGTATTGGCGCTGGCTGGCCACTTTACGATGGATGAGTTGCGCGAGTTCCGTCAGTGGGGTAGCGTAACGCCTGGTCATCCCGAGGTGAATGTGGCACGTTGTGTAGAGAACTCGTCGGGTCCGCTGGGTCAGGGCCACGCAATGGCTATTGGTGCGGCTATCGCTGAGCGTTTCATTGCAACGCGCTTTGGCGAGTGGGCGGCTCACAAGACCTATGCATATATCTCGGATGGTGGTATTCAGGAGGAGGTATCGCAGGGTGTTGGTCGTTTGGCAGGCCACCTTGGTCTGAGCAACCTAATTATGTACTACGATGCCAACAATGTTCAGCTCTCGACAACGGTTGAGGAGGTTGATACTGAGGATATCGTAGCCAAGTATGAGGCTTGGGGCTGGCGTGTGATGAGCATCGATGGCCACTCGGAGGATGAGATTCGTGCGGCTTTGAAGGCAGCTAACGAGGAGAAGGAGCGTCCGACGCTGATCGTTGGTAAGACCATTATGGGCAAGGGCGCAGTTGGTACCG
>JAZOMS010000298.1:0-7094 GCA_045654145.1 Alistipes sp.
GACTTGTATTGAAGCACAATATGAACCCAAACCTTGGTCAGCCCTCGAAGCCGCAGATCGCGTGGTGCATTGGTGATCGTATTCGCACAACTATCCGTCGCAATCAATATTTCAAAGCGAACAATCAGACCTTCGCGCTGCCATCGCCTGATGTGCTGCGTCGATTGGCTCCTGGCGATTATCGCATCACAGCCTGTGTACTGCCGAATCACGACGGTGTTGCAACCGAGGCATTCGTATATCAAGATGGCAACTACATCTGCACCTGTGCCGTGATGGAGCTCTATAACACAGCAACTATCGAGCGTACAGCCGATGACGAGCGCATTATGACCGAGCAGATGTCATATATCAGCGCATTCAAGTCGCAGGTGCGTGAGGATCTTGAACAAACGCCGAGAGTCGCAGTCATCGAGACATTCAAGCGTGAGCGTTTGGAGCAGGAGATCGAGGTCGAAGAGTTCGAGATTCCGGCAGAACAGCCGACAATGATGCTGACTAATAACGACGAGTTCGACTTGGCAGCTGCCGAAAAACAAGCATTGAACAACCTTAAAAAAATCACATATGACCAACAAATTTAAGCAGCGCATCATTGACGCGCTTCGTGAGCAACGCCGAAACTTTGGCGGTAGCGATGCCCAGTATGCCGTATCGCTCGACATCAATCCTGCACAGCTCTCTCGTATGTTGAAGGGTGAGCTCGACCGCGTTATCTCGCAGCAGAAACTCGAACACGTAGCCCAGGTACTCGGAGTTACTGACTCGCCCTGGAAGGCGGCTCGCACACAGGTACTCGCCTACATTCACGCCCAGCTGGAAGCGTGCCAGCAGAATGGATTGTGTGCGATCTTAGTTGATCGAGCAGGCATTGGCAAGACCTTCGCCGCTCAACTCTACAAGCGAACGCACCAAAACGTTATCTACATCGATTGCTCGCAAGCAAAGACCAAGCGTCGATTAATGAAGGCGATCGCTCGACAGCTCGGTATTGACACCGCCAAGACCTACGACAAGTTGTACGAGGCTGTAACCTACGCTTTGAGCACCGCCTTTGATCACCCGATTGTGATCCTCGACGAGATGGGCGATTTGAAGCGTGAGGCTATTCTAGAAGTCAAAGCACTGTGGAATGCGACCCAGTACCGCTGTGCGTGGTACGCGATTGGAGCAGATGGCTTGCAGAACCGCATCGACTCGTCGATCAAGAACAACGTTGTGGGCTTTGTCGAATTGTTCAGTCGCTTCGGCGCAACGTACAACCACGTCGCACCTCAGGACGATGCTAGCGCCTTCGACTATCTTTCGCGCGATTGTATGGCTATTATCAAGCTAAACGCGCCCGAGATGGTATCCAGCGCAGCCGGAATCATCAAGAAGGTCGAGGCATCACCTCGCGGAGTGTATAACCATTTAAGGGTCGCTTAACAACTATGAACAAAAAGCAATATCTAACCGTTGCAGACATTGCCTCGCGTAGCTACAAGCGTGCCGGTTTGCCGAAGGAGTGGACGACTCACCTTGGCGATCCAGAGATGGGACAGACAATTATAATATGGGGACAATCGGCGAGTGGCAAGTCATACTATGCAATGAAACTTGCCAAAGGCTTTGCCGAAGCTGGGCACCGAGTTCTTTATTATCCGCTTGAAGAGGGCATTACGGCATCGTATAATGAGAAGATCGTCAATTGTCGTATGCAAGATGTCAGCCGCCGATTCTTCACCGCGCGCGAAGGGTTCTCGATCGATTCGTTAGCCAAGGTGCTGACATCGAATCTTGCACCAAAGGTAGTGGTGTTTGACTCGGTGCAGTATAGTGCGATGAGCTATGAGGATTATAAGGAGATCCGCCGTCGTTGGCCGAACGTAACACTGATCTTCGTGAGCCACGCAGACGGTCCTGAACCTCGCGGATCGGTGGCAACGTCGATCCGCTACGATGCAGGTGTGAAGGTGCGAGTGGTCGCCAAGCGTGCCAAGGCCGACAGCCGATTCGGCGGCCGAGAAGATTATATAATAGATCCCGAAACAGTTGAAAAAATAGAATTATGAACAGATATAAAGAGTTTTTTAAGTATGCCCGCAAACTTGGGATAAGTGATGAAGATCGCGCAGAGATGGTTCGTAATCACACCGGTGGCCGAACGACATCACTAAGAGAGTTGAGTGATAAAGAATTGGCATATATCACAGAGCACATTGCTCTCCAACACGAATTGCGCATTCGATCTGAAAGAAGTGTTGTGCTCAGTATCATTCAGAAAATGATTGGCAAACAGGTAAGTCGTTATGACTGGTGGAAAGAGGTGAATCGTATATGCCAAGATCCACGAGTTGCAGGCAAACCATTCCGAGAACTCACAATTGCAGAACTCAATCAAGTCGCAATCAAGTTAAGGATTATTGCTCGCAAGAAGGCATCGGTTACCACCGAACCGACCCCACAGAAAAAAGAGCCCGTAATTATGTGTCGATTACCATTAAAATATTCGTAATGTGAACAAAATTAGATTGGATACAATTAAACAGAGGGCAGAAGAGTATGCCCAGCGTATTAAGAAGGAGCAGGAAGATGCGTATATCTTCACAGATGCCGAGGTGCTGGTGGAGGAAGCGTATGAGGCGGGGGCAAGGGAGGAGCGCAACGAACTATTGCGGTGGAGAGACCCCTGTGTAGAACTTCCCAAAGTTGGGAAAAATGTTTTAGTAAAGACAGGCAAAGAGTCCTATTTTGTTGGTTATTTAGATTTGTATAAATGCTTTTGCCAAATAACTAACACAGTGGAATTCTACACTGTAAATGAAGTTCTGGGGTGGAGATATATTGTAAACGAATAAACACAATGGAAATATGAAGAAGATTTTAGTTAGCGGGTGTGCCAACTGTCCATACCTTCGAGTGTTCAATGATGGCTCAGACGATGGCTTTAATAGCATAGTGCACGGTGAATGCACTCACCCATCATTCAAGATACATCGCGATTTGCCAGTTGCTATGATGTCAGCAGGAGAGTTCCTAATTTATAAGAATGAAGATGCTACTACCGTAAACCCACAGGGACACCCTTGCTGGTGCCCTCTGCCCGAAGAAATACAGATATACAATCCCACAAATATTAAATGTTAGTATGGCAAGAATTAAGAAAACAATCATCACGGGTGTAACTCGTGAACAGATGGAAGAGGCGTTTGGTCAATACGCACTCGCCGACGCGGAGGTGCAGAGTATCACCGCGTCGATGGATCAGCAGTTCGTGGCAATTCGCGAACAGCACGCTGAACGATTGGCTGTGCTCGAAGAGCAGAAGTCGAAGGCACTCGAAGTGATGCAGGTGTTCGCGACCGAGAATCGCGAAGAGCTCTTCTCGAAGCGTAAAAGTATGGAAACGGCTCACGGCGTGATAGGTTTCCGAACGGGCACTCCGAAGTTGAAGACCAAGAAGGGCTTTACGTGGGCAGCTGTGCTGGAACTGCTGCGCAAGTTCGGCAGGGACTATATCCGCGCTACGGAGGAGATTGCGAAGGATAAGTTGCTCGCTGATCGAGATAGCGACGAGTGCCAGCAGTTGATGGCGGACTGCGGTATTATTGTCGCCCAGGACGAGACGTTCTACGTCGAGCCCAAGAAGGAGGCTCAAAACAACCAATAAAAATGAATCTGGTAGTATGTATAATCGTCAGAATCTGCTTAGTGAGATTGTTGAGATCCAAAATGTTGTGCTTGAACACCTCCGCCGAGGTGCGTCGCACAAATGGATCTACTACAACATCATCGCACCTAAGCACCATATCTCGCGATCTACATACTATCGGTATTTATCGATAAACGCTAAAAAACAACTTAAAGAATTAAAGACCGATGAAAAAGTTTGATTTGGAAGCTGCACGACGTGGTGCAGCAGTATGTACCACCGATGGTCGCGACGTTGTCCTTGTTGCTATTAGTTCAGCAACGCAGACCATCTGTGGTTATGTAGCTGCTAACAAGCTGCACGATTTGTGGGATCTTCAAGGCGCGCACTCATTCGCGGTAGATCGTTGCCTTATGATGCGCGACGATGACTATGTTGAACGTTTGGAGCGAGGGGAGTATCAGCCCATTGATGATGGTTTTGCGCGCGAAACGCCGAAGACCGACGAGCCAAAGGCTGAACAGCCCGATGCTGAACAGAAGACTGCGGATAAAGCAATACCCAACGAGGAGAAGACCTACGCATTTAGTACCAGTTCGCCTGATAGCGTTGCTTATGGGGCACTACTTGGCGCATTGTTTGGCTCGCCATTCACGTCTGCAACTCGTCTGCGTATCAATATCGAATACGACGGCAATCCTGTGCGTTTCGATATTGATAAGGCTCTCACGTACTTGCAGTCGACGCGACCCTCACCGTCAGCTCCCACGCCGTCTCCCAAGCAGGAGGCATAGTGATGTTCGTTCCGTCAGCTTGCTTGGGTTGCAACTACCTCGATCCTGACCTTGTGGCTCGCACTTGCTATTGCACGCGTGATAAGAGTCGAGGCGAACGCGGTCGACGTATTCCTGAGCGTCGAGGCGAGCAGATATGTAGCATTTGGCACACAGCTTGGGATCAAGTACCTCGCTCCCTATTCAGCTACAAACCTTCGTGGTGTCCTCTTAAATAATAAAGCCCCGCCAATTGTGCGGGGCTTTATTATAAAATGCCTATATTTGCAAAAAAATCCAAGAAAATATGAAGAACTGCTTTTTATCGTTATTGGTACAACTTATTGTTATGGTTTTTTCAGCTGCAACGGCTTTCAATGGCAAGCCGTCTTTCTATATTTTAGCAGGGACGCTTGCTGTTACGTCAATTATAACAACAATACTCATAGCTGCTATTTATATCCGTAGAGGAATTGATCGGGACAGCAGGTCGTAGCTATCTCTTTGCTGTTACCGTTCCGATCCTGATATCTCGCTGGACCGTCTTAGTTCTTGGTCTAGCAGCCTCATCGATCACTATCGTGCGGAACGACTCGACATTCACGATCAGGTCGTCGTGATCGTGATCGGTACTCGACGCCGTTCGGGAAAAGGTTGAGGCGTATGCCAGGCGCAGATCTCGCATTGCTACGTGCAGATCGTCGAGCAGTTCCAGATATTCAGTAGCCGGTGGTGTTGCTCGATCAGCAATCGTTGTGCGTCCTTTCGAGCGGGTGGCCACGTGTAGGTTGATTGTAATCTCACCCTGCTGGGAGTGTTGACCGAGCTGTCGCCAAGCGATATCGGAGAACTCGATCAGCACACAGGGGTACTTGATCACGCTCTCCTCGTCGAGATGTGAGAACTGATCATTATAGAGATCGACCTGCTTCACGAGCTTTGTATCAAGTAGGTGCTGCGCAATGTCGGTATAGAGCCGACTGCGGATTGATTTAATTGGTGTTTCAGCCATATTTAATTGATGTTTAATTGTGGTCGAACAGGTGCTCCATTTGTCGCTCAATCACTTTGTTCAGTTTGCGGTCGAGCATCGGGCTATGTCCCATAAATTGACGCTGTGGCAGGTTCATCTTACGAGTGTGCTGCCTTACCGTGTAGCTTGACTTCACGACCTTCTTTTGGCGAGTACTCTGCTTGCCAGTCTTGGTTGTGTACTTCTCCTTCTCTCGGTCATATCGACGGCGGGTATGTGATCGAACGCTCACGGTACCCTTGTAACCGTAGTTATGAGCAGCGGCATAAGCCACATCGGTCGCGATCACGATCTTCTGAAACCTTGCACTGCGGATCTTGATCGATCGACGCAGTCGCCCGGTCTTAACCAATATCGCTCGATTGCCACGAGTGCGTCCCTTCCTTTTGCGCCGCCAGGTCTCGCCCTTACGCGGTTTCCAGCGCTTCAAGGTCAGGCTATCATACCACCCTTGGCGCTGGAAAGAATCGACAAAGAAGTTCTGCGCCACTGCCGCCAATTGTTGTGGCAACTCCTCTCGGACCTTCCGAAATCGAGGTCGCAATGCGCCCCAATCATACGAAAAACCGTTAATTATAACTTTTTTCGGCATAAAATTTGCTTTTTAATAATTTTGATGCTATATTTGCATCGAATAGCAGTGATTATGGTCGGTGTTTCGAGCCCGTAAGTCCATAGTCGCTGCTTATTCTTTTTCAGGATACCTATCATATCCTGAATATACGGCATAAATTAGTTCATATCCCTTTTTGTGAACTTTTAGATGTAAAGTATAGGGGGCACCTTCATAATCAAAATTGTAATAATTGAATCTTTTAATGCCTTCCTGTTTCTTTTTTTCAATATTTTTGGCATCTGCTTCCGAGTTGGCATCTTTACCAGCGCCAACAGGCTTGCTCGCTGTGAAACGGATTATGCTAGGATGTCGAAGCACGTGTAATAGAGCATATTTATGATCTATTTGAGATGTATGTCCGGTCCACTTGAATGCTTCTTTTATGCTTTTGCTCGTCAGTTTGATCTTTCCAGTGCCAAATTGCTTATCCTTTGGGATTTTAAGTTCGGCTTTAAGCCCGATTTCTTGACTAATAATTAGTTTGGCTGTTCTGAATGCTGTCTCGTGAAATGCGGCATCTTCGTTTCGATCTTCCTTTCGCGCTAATTCTACGGCATTATCAGTAGCGAATTCAAGGAAACTATCGTCTGCCTGCTCAACCATACGCTTTGCGGTTGGTCCAGGTAGAGCTTTGAAATATGGATGATCATTCGGCCACAGCATACCGGTCTTGGCGAGGTTAGTCTGGAACAATGGCGGCACGTCCCACGGCATACGGATCTGCTTGCCAGGTGTAGCAGTCCCCGTGGTTGTTACCACGGTGCAACGGCAGTTCCACCCATTTGGCGGATAGATCTTATCCCATATCGGATCGGACATCGGGCGCTGAATGCCATTCATTGCAGCGTGCGAGGCGCGCACGCGCTCGTCGCCAACGGTAACATAGCGTAGCATCGGATCGCCCATCTGCTTGAAGCGCACCCAGTGCGAGGCCATCTCGGCCGAGTTGATAGCCGTATCGTATTCCGCACGCAGATAATCGACATTGAATTTCTTGTCGATCTTCGCAGCTTCGTTCATAAAGTCAGAGAACGAGCG
>JAZOMS010000299.1:0-6414 GCA_045654145.1 Alistipes sp.
ATCATATAAACGGGGTTGAAACCGTTCATATCCTCGGTCAGAGTCTTGGTTACGGCCTTAGTCAGCTCGTTGTTGATCTTAGTCCAAACGTCGATAACCTGGTTGTATCGCTCGTTGTTGGTGATAAGACCCATATTGTAGCTCTCGGCGATGTCGTCTGCCATCTCGTAGCCCTTCTGAACCAACGCAGCCTTCTCATCGGGGATGATCACTGCGTCGAGATTAAACGACAGACCGCCTTGGAATGCCATACGGTAACCCATTGCCTTGATATCGTCCAAGAAGTTAGCCACCTTATCGGCACCTGCCTTCTTCATCACCACTGCAATGATATCGCGCAACGAACGCTTGGTCAGCAGCTCGTTGATGTAGCCAACCTCCTTAGGTACAACCTGATTGAACAGGATTCGACCAATGGTAGTCTCCTTCAACTCGCGGATCGGGTTGCCCTCGGCATCGATGTCGTCAACTACGCAACGAACCTTTGCGTGCAACTGAGCACGACCCTCGTTGTAGGCGATAATCGCCTCCTCTGGTCCGTAGAATACCAAACCCTCACCCTTAGCACCGGGACGGGGCTTAGTGATGTAGTACAGACCAAGAACCATATCCTGCGAAGGTACGGTAATAGGCGCACCGTTAGCGGGATTGAGGACGTTGTGCGAACCCAGCATCAGCATCTGAGCCACCAAGATCGCAGCATTGCCCAGCGGCAGGTGGACTGCCATCTGGTCGCCGTCGAAGTCCGCATTGAACGCCGTACACGACAACGGATGCAACTGCATTGCCTTACCCTCGATGACCTTGGGCTGCAATGCCTGGATACCCAAACGGTGAAGGGTCGGAGCACTGTTCATCAACACGGGATGACCCTTGATTACGTTCTCCAAGATGTCCCAAATTACGGGGTCCTTTCTATCAATGATCTTCTTCGCAGATTTAACGGTCTTAACCACGCCACGCTCGATGAGCTTACGGATTACAAACGGCTTGTAAAGCTCAGCCGCCATATCCTTTGGAATACCCATCTCGTGCATCTTCAACTCAGGACCTACGACGATTACCGAACGAGCCGAGTAATCGACACGCTTACCGAGCAAGTTCTGACGGAAACGACCCTGCTTACCCTTCAACGAGTCGCTAAGCGACTTCAACGGGCGATTGCTATCGGTCTTAACCGCGTTGCTCTTACGCGATATGTGCAACACCCAATCCACTGCCTCCTGCAACATACGCTTCTCGTTGCGCAGAATCACCTCGGGAGCCTTGATCTCGATCAAACGCTTCAAACGGTTGTTACGAATAATCACGCGACGATACAGATCGTTCAAGTCCGAAGTCGCAAATCGGCCACCATCCAGCGGAACCAACGGACGCAACTCGGGCGGGATCACAGGGATAACCTTCAAGACCATCCACTCAGGTTTGTTCACGCCGTTCGATGCGCGGAACGCCTCGATCACGTTCAAGCACTTCAGAGCCTCGCTCTTACGCTGCTGCGAAGTCTCGGTGCTGGCCTTGTGGCGCAGTGCATACGACATCGAGTCCAAATCAACCTGCTGCAAGAGGGTGTAGATTGCCTCGGCACCCATCTGAGCGATAAACTTGTTCGGATCGCTATCGTCAAGCTGCTGGTTGCCCTTCGGCAGTGCTGCCAGAACGTCCAGATACTCCTTCTCAGCCAGAGTCTGCAACTTCTCGATGCCCTGCTCAGCAGCGGCACCTGCCTGAATTACCACATAGCGCTCGTAGTAGATGATCGCCTCCAACTTCTTCGAGGGGATACCCAGCAAGTAACCGATCTTCGAGGGCAGCGACTTGAAGTACCAAATGTGAACAACGGGCACTACCAACGAGATGTGGCCCATACGCTCACGACGAACCTTCTTCTCCGTAACCTCCACGCCGCATCGGTCGCAGACGATACCCTTGTAACGGATACGCTTGTACTTACCGCAATGGCACTCGTAGTCCTTTACTGGACCGAAGATGCGCTCGCAGAACAGACCGTCGCGCTCGGGCTTGTAGGTACGATAGTTGATGGTTTCGGGTTTAAGCACCTCACCACTCGAATTCTCCAAAATCTCCTCGGGCGAAGCCAAGCCGATGGTAATTCGGTTGAAGCTCGTACTCTTATTGTCTTTATTGAATGACATATACTTGTTCCTCTTTAACTTATTATCGTTTGTGTTCTCCTCTCGATCCGATTAGTCGAGCTTAACGCTGATGGCCAGACCGCGCAACTCGTGCAACAGCACATTGAGCGACTCGGGGATACCTGCGGGCGGCAGATTATCGCCCTTAACGATTGCCTCGTAGGCCTTAGCACGACCCATAACGTCATCCGACTTGATCGTAAGGATCTCCTGCAAGATGTTGGCTGCACCGAATGCCTCCAATGCCCAAACCTCCATCTCACCAAAACGCTGACCACCGAACTGAGCCTTACCACCCAGAGGCTGCTGCGTAATGAGCGAGTAGGGACCGATCGAACGGGCGTGCATCTTGTCGTCGATCATATGACCCAGCTTCAACATATAGATCACACCAACGGTTGCCGGCTGATCGAAACGCTCGCCCGTGCCACCATCGTACAGATAGGTACGACCACTGCGCGGAACGCCTGCCTCATCGGTGTACTTGTTGATCTGGTCAAGCGTTGCACCGTCGAAGATCGGAGTTGCGAACTTGACGCCCAACTCGCGGCCTGCCCAACCCAGAACGGTCTCATAGATCTGACCAAGGTTCATTCGCGAAGGCACACCCAGAGGGTTCAGCACGATATCCACGATCGTACCATCTTCGAGGAAGGGCATATCCTCGTCGCGAACAACCTTCGCAACGATACCCTTGTTACCGTGGCGACCTGCCATCTTATCACCAACCTTCAACTTACGTTTCTTGGCGATATAGACCTTAGCCAACTGGATAACACCTGCGGGAAGCTCATCACCGTTGGTGATATTGTACTTCTCGCGCTTAACCTCGGCGTCGTACTTCTTCCACTCGATAATATAATTATTAATAGTGCGCTCGATGAGCATATCAACGTGAGCATCGCCGACCCACTTGTCGGTCGAGAGGTTCATATAGTCGATATCCTCCAACATACGTTTCGAGAACTTCGTACCCTTAGCATAAAGTTCTGCGCCGAAGTAATCCTTGATACCCTGCGTAGTCTTGCCTTCGAGCAACTGCCACAACTTAGCTACCAAACGCTGCTTCAACGCTGCGGTCTGAGCTACAAAACGCTGATCAATCTGCTCCAACTGAGCCTTCTCAGCATTTTTACCCTTGCGACCATCCTTGTTAGCACGGCTGAACAGCTGAGTCTTGATGATCGTACCGAACAACGAGGGCTGTGCCTTCAACGAGGCATCCTTCACGTCGCCAGCCTTATCACCGAAGATCGCACGCAACAGCTTCTCCTCAGGCGAAGGATCGCTCTCACCCTTCGGGGTGATCTTACCGATCAGGATATCGCCCGGCTTAACGTTCGCACCTACGCGAATGATACCGTTCTCGTCCAGATCCTTAGTTGCGTCCTCGCTGACGTTGGGAATATCCGACGTAAGCTCCTCGACACCGCGCTTGGTATCGCGAACCTCCATAATATATTCGTCAACGTGTACCGAAGTGAACATATCCTCACGCTGGATACGCTCCGAGATCACGATTGCGTCCTCGAAGTTATAACCCTTCCAGGGCATAAATGCCACCTTCAAGTTACGACCAATAGCCAACTCACCGCCCTGAGTCGAGTAACCCTCGGTCAGGATCTGACCCTTCTTAACCTTCTCACCGGTCAGTACGACAGGTTTCAAGGTAATCGAAGTGTTCTGGTTGGTCTTGCGGAAACGAGGCAACATATAGGTTGTGATCTCAGGCTCGAAGCTAACCAAGATCTCGTCATCGGTACGCTCGTAGCGAATCTGAATCTGAGTTGCGTCAGCAAATACAACCTCACCGTCCTTCTCTGCTACGATCTGGATACGGCTATCGGTGATCATCTCCTTTTCCAGACCGGTACCTACGATCGGCGACTCGCACGTGATCAGAGGCACAGCCTGGCGCATCATGTTCGAACCCATCAACGCACGGTTAGCATCGTCGTGCTCCAAGAAGGGGATCAAACTTGCTGCGATCGAAGCGATCTGGTTGGGCGCAACGTCCATCAGATCAACGCGATCCGACGATACCTGCGGGAAATCGGCCTCGCAACGAGTCTTGACGCGATCGGGACGCAGGAAATTACCCTCATCATCCAGTGGCGAGTTCGACTGAGCAATGATCTTGCCCTCCTCCTCCTCGGCGCTCATATACACAACCTCGTCATTATTCAGATTCACCTTACCATCCTCAACCTTACGGTAGGGAGTCTCGATGAAGCCCATATCGCTGATCTTTGCAAAGACGCAAAGCGACGAAATCAGACCGATGTTGGGACCCTCAGGGGTCTCAATCGGACACAGACGGCCGTAGTGAGTGTAGTGTACGTCTCGAACCTCGAAACCTGCACGCTCACGCGACAGACCGCCGGGACCCAGTGCCGACAGACGACGCTTGTGAGTCATCTCGGCCAGCGGGTTGGTCTGATCCATAAACTGCGACAACTGGTTGGTACCGAAGACCGAGTTAATAACGCTCGACAGGGTCTTTGCGTTGATCAGATCGATCGGGGTAAACACCTCGTTATCACGAACATTCATTCGCTCGCGAATGGTACGTGCCATACGCACAAAGCCAACCGAGAACTGGTTCGACAACTGCTCGCCCACCGTGCGTACACGACGGTTCGCGAGGTGGTCGATATCGTCCACGTCAGCCTTCGAGTTGATCAGCTGGATCAGATATTTGATGATGGCTATCATATCCTCCTTAGTCAGGATTCTGACTGCGGGATCGATATCCAATTCGAGTTTTTTGTTGATACGGTAACGACCCACATCTCCCAAGTCGTAACGCTTGTCCGAGAAGAACAACTTCTCAATTGCGTCGCGAGCGGTAGCCTCATCGGGTGGCTCCGAGTTACGCAGCTGGCGGTAGATATAAACCACAGCCTCCTTCTCAGAATTACAGGGGTCTTTCTGCAATGTGTTGTAAATGATCGAATAGTCGATGCCCGACTGATTCTCCTTGTGCAGAAGAATGGTCTTAGCGCCGCTCTCGATAATATCTTCGATATTCTCCTCGGTAAGTTCGGTCTCGCGATCGACGATCACCTGATTACGCTCGATCGAAACCACCTCACCGGTATCTTCGTCAACGAAGTCCTCCACCCACGTAGTCAATACACGTGCTGCCAACTTACGGCCGATAGCCTTCTTCAAGTTGGTCTTGGTTACCTTCACCTCGTCGGCCAGATCAAAGATTTCGAGAATCTGCTGATCGGTCTCGAAGCAAATAGCACGCAACAGTGTGGTTACGGGCAACTTCTTCTTACGGTCGATGTAGGCATACATCACATTGTTGATGTCCGTTGCGAACTCAATCCACGAGCCTTTGAACGGAATGATACGAGCCGAATAGAGCTTCGTACCGTTGGTGTGCATACTCTGACCGAAGAATACACCAGGCGAACGGTGCAACTGTGAAACGATTACACGCTCGGCACCGTTGATGATGAACGTACCGCGAGGGGTCATATAGGGGATCGTACCGAAATAAACGTCCTGAACGACCGTGTCGAAATCCTCGTGATCCGAGTCCGTGCAATAGAGTTTAAGTTTAGCTTTAAGGGGGACACTATACGTCAAACCGCGCTCCAAGCACTCTTCAATCGAGTAGCGGGGCGGGTCAATATAGTAATCGATAAATTCCAGAACGAAGTTGTTTCTGGTATCTGTAATGGGGAAATTCTCCGAGAACACCTTGTAGAGACCTTCGTTCTTACGATTCTCAGCCGTGGTGTCTAACTGGAAAAAGTCTTGAAATGATTTGAGCTGCACTTCGAGGAAGTCAGGATAAGGCAACCTGTTCTTCACCGAAGAGAAGCTTATACGTTGGTTGTTTGCTTGTGCGGACATTTTTAATCCTTTTAAAGTTGAAGTGTGAGAAATCTGTCGTGAAAAGAATCATCTAAAATAGCTTTCAGATAACCCCACTAATGCCCTCGGCGACAACACATTACGCACGCGGGCAAAACTTGTTTCAAAGCTTCGATTCGGGTCGTCACCCAAACCCTCACTTTGTTAGACGAGAAAAGGCATAGAGCTAATTTTTACATTAGCTCTACACCCAATATGTCCTGAAACTATAAGTAACGAATTACTTAACCTCAACTTCAGCACCAGCCTCTTCCAGAGCAGCCTTGATCGACTCAGCCTCCTCCTTCGATACGCCTTCCTTAACAGCCTTGGGAGCGCCATCAACGATGTCCTTAGCCTCTTTCAGACCCAGACCGGTGATCTCCTT
>JAZOMS010000300.1:0-7017 GCA_045654145.1 Alistipes sp.
CGTAGGTGATGTTGTCGATGGTTACCGACTTCGAGCCGTAGTCGCGACGGATCCAGTCGGCATTAGGCAGGTTGATACCGATCGGGGTAGCGGGGTAGCAGTCGCCACCGAGCATAGCCACGTTGATAACCTTAGCCGAAACACCCTTAACCTCGGGCTTGCGGTATGCGGGGTTGATGGGCGAGTTGTCCTCGAACCACTGAGCGTTTGCGCTGATCAGTTCGGTGCGCTTGGTAGCCTCGACGCTACGCAGACTCACGTTCGACTCCCACGATGCCTTGCGACCCATCGGATCGCCATAGTCCTCAATAAAGCCGTTCACAAAGTCGATATGCGACTCGGTGTCTTGTACCCACAGTACATTGTACTTGTCGAAGTCGCGCAAGTTACCGCTACGGTAGTACTCGCACAGAGCGTCGATAATCGGTTTCTGAGTTGCATCGGCAACCTCCGAAGCCTTCTCCAACCAGTAGAGGATCTTGTCGATAGCCTCGCCATACATACCGCCCTGCTTCCATACGCGCTCAACGACCTTGCCATTCTCGTCCTTGGTCAGCTGCGAGTTCAGACCGTACGAGATGGGCTGAGGATCGTTGTGGTCGATCATATCTGCATAGAACTTCTCGACCTCCTTCTGGGTTACGCCATCGTAGTAGTTGTTGGCCGATGCGGTGATCATATCAACGCCCTCGCTCTGGTCCAGACGACGAGCATAGAGCGACGCATCGAACATTGCGGGAACGATAGCGGCCATCAGCTCCTCGCGAGTGCCGAAATCGAGGGGCAGTGCGCTGTCGGGAGTCGCCTCGACCAGCTGCTCGAAGTACTCCTGCGAGAACTCGGGCTGGAACTTATCCATACTGTAATGGTGGTGGATGCCGTTAGCGAACCACACCTTTTTCAGGTACTTAACAACCTTCTGCCACTCCTCGTCGTTGGTGTCGCCAGCGTAGTTAGCATAGACGCCTTCGAGGGTGCGGCGGATCGCCAGATTGTACTTGAAGTTCTGGTCGAACATAATGTCGCGACCACACTTGGCGGCCTCACCCAAGTAGTAGACCAGCAACTTCTGCTCCAAGGGCATAGCGTCGAATTCGGGAACCTGATAGCGGATCACCTTCACGTCATCGAAACGATCGATAACCCACTGGAAATCGCCTTCGGTCTGCTGCTCCTGCGTGCAAGACGCAAAGATAGATGTCATCATAATCAGCATTAAAACTTTTTTCATCTTAGTTCGGATTTTGTTAGTGTTAATTTGTCGCAAATATACGCATAAAAACCGAAATATCAACCTCGCTCGACTGCCACTTGTGGTGTGATCTGTAAAATTAGTGTGGGGTAATGAGTCGCAATCCGAACATTTTTTGTACATTTGTATATTAAAAGAGAATTTTTTGCACCGAACCATATAACTTTTGGGCGTTTGGTGCGTCTTAATTAGAGTAGAACTATGGATACGTTTTTGGCGATTTTGGCTCTGCTGCTCGCAGTGGTGGGTGTTGCAGGTTGTATTTTACCGGTGTTGCCCGGCACCCCGATCTGCTATGTGGGTATGCTTTTGATGGCTTGCACCGAATATTCGACCCTCTCGAAACCGATTCTGATCACCTTTCTGATCGTTACAATCTTGGTTTCGGTGGCCGATTATCTGCTGCCAGCGTGGCTCTCGCGCCGCTTTGGTGGTTCGAAGAGTGGAGCAAAGGGCGCAACGATCGGTATGCTCGTAGGTCTGTTTATGGGACCGATGGGGCTGCTGCTCGGTCCATTTGTGGGCGCGGTGTTAGGCGAGATGTCGGTCAATCGCGACGACTCGGCCAAGGCAATCCGAGTGGGCTTTGGTGCATTCCTCTCGTTCATAGTCGGTACGGGCATCAAGATGATAGCCTCGATCGCAATGCTCGTCTATATCATTGGCGATATGGGCGGCATATTTATGGGTTGGGGCGACTCGTTGGGTGCGTGGTGGACCACCGTCGTAGAGTGGTTTACGCAACTTTTCTCGTAGAAAACAACAAACTTTAACGATATGAAGAGAATTTTAACATTGATGACGGTCGTAGCGGCAATGCTGCTCACGGCTTGCGGATCGAAGTACGCTTACGAGAGCGTCAAGGGCGATCCGACTCAGACACGTATCTACACGCTCGATAACGGTCTGAAAGTTTATATGTCGGTTAATGACGAGGAGCCTCGAATCCAAACCTACATCGCAGTGCGCGTGGGTGGTAAGAACGACCCCTCGGAGACCACCGGTTTGGCTCACTACTTCGAGCACCTGATGTTCAAGGGTACGCAGTCGTTCGGTACGCAGGACTACGTTGCCGAGAAACCTATGTTGGACGAGATCGAGCAGCTCTTCGAGGTCTATCGCAAGACCGAGGATGAGGCTGAGCGTAAGGCTATTTACAAGCGTATCGACTCGATCAGCTACGAGGCGTCGAAGTTGGCTATTCCCAACGAGTATGACAAGTTGATGGCACAGATTGGTGCGCAGGGCACCAACGCCTATACGGGTTACGATATGACCGTATATGTCGAGAACATTCCCTCGAATCAGGTTGAGAATTGGCTCAAAATCGAGGCTGACCGCTTCAAGAATGTAGTGATTCGCGGTTTCCACACCGAGCTCGAAACCATCTACGAGGAGAAGAATATGTCGCTTACGCAGGACAACCGCAAGGTCTACGAGGCGATGAATGCTGCGCTGTTCCCCAACCACCCCTACGGCAAGCAGACCGTGCTGGGTACTCAGGAGCACTTGAAGAACCCCTCGATCACCAATGTGAAGAACTACCACGATCAGTACTACGTGCCCAACAATATGGCAATCTGTCTGTCGGGTGATTTCGATCCTGAGCAGATGATCGCGCTGATCGACCAGTACTTCGGCGATATGCAGCCCAACCCCAATGTCCCCGTTTTGGAGTATGAGCCCGAGCAGCCCATCACCGAGCCTATCGTGAAGGAGGTTATGGGTCTTGACGCTGCCAACGTAGCTATCGGCTGGCGTTTGGGCGGAGCAACTTCGGCTGATGCCGATTTGGCAAATATCGTGGGTAGTATCCTCTACAATGGTCAGGCAGGTCTGATCGACCTCAATCTGAATCAGCAGCAGAAGACACTGAGCGCATACGGCTATCCTTCGATCTCGGCCGACTATGGTTATATGCAACTGGCAGGTCGTCCCAAGCAGGGTCAGTCGCTCGAAGAGGTGCGCGATCTGTTGCTCGGTGAGGTTGCTAAGTTGCGTGCGGGTGATTTCGACGAGAAGTTGATCGCCGCAGCGGTGAACAACTACAAGTTGGAGATGATGCAGTACCTCGACTCGAACGATGGTCGTGCTGACGCATACGTTCAGTCGTTCATCAATGGCGTTGAGTGGAAGGACGAGGTTGCGATGTTCGACCGACTGTCGAAGATCACCAAGGAGGACGTAGTTCGTTTCGCAAACGAGAAGCTGGGCGAGAACAGCTACGCAATCATCTACAAGCGCGAGGGTAAGGACCCCAACGAGCAGAAGATCGCTAAGCCTGAGATCACCCCGATCGTAACCAACCGCGACGCTCAGAGCGACTTCTTGAAGGCTATTGTTGCGTCGGAGGTTAAGCCTATCGAGCCGCGCTTTGTCGATTTCGAGAAGGATATGGACCGTTTCGAGGCTCAGTCGGGTATCGAGGTGCTCTACAAGCAGAACACCACCACCGACTACTTCTCGTTGGAGTATATGTTCGACTTGGGTACGATTGTCGATCCTGCATTGGGTCTTGCATTCGACTATACCGAGTACTTGGGCACTTTGGCTAAGACCGCCGAGCAGATTCAGTCGGAACTCTATGGTTTGGCTTGCTGGTTTAATCTGCGTGCAAGTGCGTCGCGTTGCAACATCTCGATCAGCGGTCTGGGCGAGAATATGAACAAGGCGATGGATATCGTTGAGGATCTGATGGCTAACGCTGTTGCCGACGAGGCGATTTTGGCAAACGTAAAGCAGGATATGCTCAAATCGCGTGCTAATGCCAAGCTGAATCAATCGAGCAACTTCTCGGCTTTGCAGTCGTATGTGGTCTATGGCGAGGAGGGTATGAAGGCGCGCCTGTCGAATGAGGAGCTGATGGCTCTCACCTCGGAGGAGTTGATAGCCAAGGTACGCGACCTGCTCAACAAGCAGCACACCGTTGTCTACTACGGTCCCGCAACTAAGGACGAACTGCTTGCGTCGTTGAACGAGCACCACAATGTTCCCGAGGAGTTGCAGCCGCTCGAAATCAAGCGCCTTGCTAACGTTCCCACGCCCGAGAATAAGGTCTTTATCGCTGAGTACGACGCAAATCAGATCTACTATATCCAGTACTCGAACCGTGGCGAGAAGTTCGACGTTGCAAACGATGCCGACCTCGACCTCTACAACGAGTACTTCGGTGGCGGTATGAGCAGTATCGTATTCCAGGAGATGCGCGAGGCTCGCGGTCTGGCATACTCGGCTCGTGCATATATGAGCACCCCCACTTATGCCGATGGTTGCTACTCTTTCACCGCTTACATCGCTACGCAGAACGACAAGATGAAGCAGGCAATCGAGGCATTCGACGAGATCATCAACACAATGCCCGAGAGCGAGGCTGCATTCAACGTGGCTAAGGAGTCGTATATCAACCAGTTGCGTACGCTGCGCTACACCAAGTCAAGCGTTTTGACTGCCTTTATCCGTACTCGTGATATGGGTCTTGATTATGACCGTGCCCGCGACGTATTCGAGAAGGTGCAGACGATGACCCTCGACGATGTGAAGGCAGTTCAGCAGCAGTGGGTTAAGGATCGCAACTACTACTATCTAATCCTTGGTGATTCGAAGAACCTCGATCTGAACTATCTGCGCACGCTCGGCCCGATCACCTTCCTCTCGCAGGAGCAGATCTTCGGCTACTAATCGCGCGGATACATATAATTATATATAACAAAGTCCCGCCGGCTGTGCGCTGGCGGGACTTGGTTTGTTCGTGGGGGCGAGTGTTAATCCTCGCACTCAATCACGACCTCGATGGTGGTCGAGCCGCGAGAGATTGTTGCACGCCACGGCTCGCGCGAATGAGTCAAATCCTCGCGCTCAGCCTCGCTCATCTCTGAGGGCGTTTTGCCGTTGATCTTCACAATGCGATCGCCACGTTTCACGCCCGCCTTCTCCGCATTGCCGCCTTCGAGCAGACCATTCACGACCCAACAATCCTTTTGCGGAGTGAGCGCAACGCCAAAGAAATAACGGCTCGGAGTGTCGAAATTGCGATTGGGGCGCAGGGACATCTTGCACTCGGCAAAGTCGAAAATCACATCGAAACGCTCCAAAAGCTCGTTGCCAATCAATCCGTCATAGCGTTTGTCGGCCAATGAGCCCGTCGTGTTGCCCGAGTAGTCTGCCCGAATGTTGCTTACGCTCAGCCCTCCCAACTCGACGCTCGCCAACTTGATGAGATAGTCGGTGCGCGAGCCGCCAATACCACCCACCGCATAGACCATTTTCTGAACGTCCGAATGGTTCTGCAATCCCATCTTCACTACACTGCTACTATTTATGGCGATCGTTCCCGATGAACCCATATCGACTAAGAACAATCCCTCGCGCGAGGTCGTTTCGTCGAGAGCGATCTTCACGGGGACGAGTATGCGTGTCTTGCTGTCATCCAGCCACTTGCAGTCGATACAAGCGTAGGTAGCGTCGGGTTGCTCCTCGCCCAAAAGGCGCATATACTCGTCGGCATAGTTGAACTCGACCTTGCGATCGCGCATAAAGGTCATTCCGAACATACCGCTCACGTTATTGCCAAGGATCTTGCGCAGATTGAGCACCACCGCCGTCTGATCTTTGTGGGCATATTCGCCTACGCGATACTCCCAACCACTCATATCGACGCTCGCCATCTGTCGTCCATCTCCTGCACCACCTACAAACGCCTTGCGCAGAGTGCCCTGCTTGGCGAAGTTCTCAGCGTAGAAGGTCGAATCGAGCAACAGATTGGTATTGCCCGTATCGAAAACCAATTGCGCGGGGATAGAATCGCGGATCACAGCGTTGAAATAGAGGTGATTGTTGTAATCGAACGGCACTGCATCCTCGGGCATCGGTCGGGAAGAGCTGTTGTCGGGTTGACTCTTAACGGTGTCTTGCCCGCAGGCGGTTGCCACTGCAAGCAGCGACATCAGAGCCAAAAGTGTGATTGTTTTGTTGTTCATAGTTTGGTTTTGAGAATTATGCTTTTGCAAGTTAGCTATAAATCTATTAATCTCCAACCGAATTGTGCGAATCACATTCCCCCCCCCGAAATTCTACCAATAGAGTATTACAATCGACTTTTAGAAAAAGCTCTTGCGCTATGACAACAAAAAAAGAGAAGCCCTCATCGAACTTCTCTTTTGGTACCCAGAGCCGGGATCGAACCGGCACGGATCTCTCCATTGGTGTTTGAGACCAACGCGTCTACCTATTCCGCCATCTGGGCGTACTCCTAATTGAGCGTGCAAATATAGGCATAATTTCTAATTCCACAAAATTTAGCGACAAAAACTTTACTTTTTTGTAAAATTAATCGGTTTTTACCGAAGAATGGGGTTAAAACCTAAGGTTAACATTGTTTCTGTTAGTATACTTATATTATATATTTGTTAATATATGGGATCTTAGATATGAAGAGTGTAGTTATAAGAGATATGATAAAAATTAATATTGACATTGTAGGTATCCCAATTATGGGATTGATAATATTTGCATTAATGCCCGCAGATTCAATGATATAAAATACAAGCATATGGACTAAATATATCCCAAAACTCAGTTTTGAGATTTTACTGATATAAAGATTGATTTTGGAATAATGTTTCTCATATTTTTTGACCAATAAAAATACTGCAATTGCTTCAAACATAATTAATGGTGAGAGGTAACCGTAAAATGGGCTTTTTGTTTCAGGAGAGAATTGAAAAATTAAATATGTCAGATAGGCAATCATTAAAAATGATATGACT
>JAZOMS010000301.1:0-7770 GCA_045654145.1 Alistipes sp.
CTATCGTTCCTCCTGTTTGCACCGCATTGGACGAGGACGAGACTCAGTATCTGCCCTACAAGCGTAACCCCGAAACTCTGGCTCGCCGCTGGGCATTCCCCGGCACTGAGGGCTTGGAGCACCGCATCGCTGGCTTGGAGAAGGATAAGATCAAGGGTAGCGTTTCGCACGACCCCGCTAACCACCAGATTATGACTAACACCCGCGCCGAGAAGGTAGCTCGCGTGGTAAACGTGATCCCCGAGCAGACCGTTATGGGCGCTGACGAGGCTGACGTGCTGGTTATCGGTTGGGGTGGTACACTCGGCCATTTGCAGACTGCCGTTGAGGAGTTGCAGGCTGAGGGTAAGAGCATCGCACTCTGCCACTTCAATTACATCAACCCGCTGCCCGCAAACGTGCGCGACGTCTTGAAGCGTTACCGCCGTCTGTTGGTTTGCGAGTTGAACGCTGGTCAGTTTGCAGGTTACCTGCGCCAGAACTTCCAGGAGTTCAACTTCGAGCAGTTCAACAAGTGCGAGGGTCAGCCCTTCACCGTGGTTGAGTTGAAAGATAAGTTTAACGAATTATTAGCCAAATAGTTATGTGTACATATAAATATACTGCGGCAGATTTCAAGAGCGATCAGGAGGTTAAATGGTGCGCAGGCTGTGGCGACCACGCTATCCTCAACTCGGTGCTTAAAGCACTGCCCGAAGTAGCCGCGAATCAGAACATTCCACACCAGATGTTCACCGTAATTTCGGGTATCGGTTGCTCGTCGCGTTTCCCCTACTACGTGCGTAGCTACGGTATGCACACCATTCACGGTCGTGCTAACGCTATCGCTACCGGTGTTAAGACCGCTAACCCCAACCTGAGCGTTTGGGTTGCAACCGGTGATGGCGACTCGCTCGCAATCGGTGGTAACCACTTTATTCACGCTATCCGTCGTAACGTAAACCTCAACGTTGTTCTGTTCAACAACGAGATTTACGGTCTGACTAAGGGTCAGTACCCGCCCACCTCGAAGTTGGGTAAGATCACCAAGACCTCGCCCTACGGTACGGTTGAGAAGCCGTTCAACCCCGGTGAGTTGGTAATCGGTGCTAAGGGTACTTTCTTTGCTCGTTCGATCGACGCTGAGATGGAGCTGACCAAGAACTGCCTCGTAGAGGGTGCAGCTCACGAAGGCTTCTCGATTGTCGAGGTATTGCAGAACTGCGTGATCTTCAACGATAAGACCCACGCTCTGTTTGCAGGCGACAAGGCTACTCGTGCCGAGAACACCATCACCTTGAGGCACGGCGAGAAGATGTTGTTCGGCTCGCAGAAGAACAAGGGTCTGATGTTGGACGGTATGAAATTGAAGGTTGTTACCGTTGGCGAGGATGGCGTAACCGAGGACGACATTCTGACTCACGACGCTCACGAGAAGGACACCACGCTGCACGTGATGTTGGCGGCAATGAAGTATCCCGACTACCCCGTTGCTCTGGGTGTGATTCGTTCGGTAGAGGACGACGCAGTCTATGACAAGAAGGTAGCTGAGCAGGTTGAGCAGGTGAAAGCTGACAGCAAGATCAAGTGTATGGACGATCTGCTGCGTAGCGGCGCAACTTGGGAGATTAAGTAGTTTCCATTCGGAGCGAAACGCTTAATTCTCAATATAGTACAAAACCGAATCCCTCGCGGGCTTCGGTTTTGTCGTTTTAGGGGATTGGCGATTTCGGCGAAATCGACACACGCGATGGCGCCCGCGACTTTTAGTCGCGCCGCCCCACGCCACCGCGTGCGTTTTTGAAACAAATATTTATTTCGGTTTTTATTGAAATTTAGCAATCGTGGGGATAAAAAAAACTGCCCGAAAATAATTCCGGGCAGAGGTAAATTTTATTGAAATAGTTATAAGTCTTCGCCGTTGGCTCTATTATAATTATTATCGTAGTACATTACAATTTTATACTTGCCGAAATATTCGTCAATCCTAAACCAAACTACCTTCTTTGAATTTATGGCTAACAGCTTTTGAATGAACTCCTCTCCCATCAGAGTAGCTACTCGCTCAACTGTATAATTAGTAACTGTATCATCATATATCTGCATAAGTTCTAAGAGAGCATTAGCCCGCATTGTTGAATCCATTATAGTTTTTGGATAATATGCAGCCTCATACTTCTTAATGTTTCTAACTTTTATTCCATTATGAATATTTTCTGTATCGGGTATAGTTTGGCTATCTAATATTCGTGTATATTTAGAGTTTTTCTCGAACTGACGACAAAGCGTATTAAACCTAATAATAATTTGTTCCTCATCTCTTCCCGTTTGGTCTATTACCATTATACGATATACTCTATTGTTATTTGTAACAATATGTATATTAACTTTCTCTCCATTAAACTCTCCCGCCAAGACTTCGGGATCGGAATAGGTACTCTTAAAACCTTTCGCTTTGAGTTTTTGGATAATTTCGGCTTTGGTGCCATCGACGGGAATGCCGAGGAACTTGGTTACATCTTTCTGCGCGTGGGCAGTCGTCGCAAACAAAAGCATCATTGCGGCAAAAATCAGTTTCTTCATAATACACCATTTAGTGCCCTCAGTGCCGCAAGGACATTTTAACATTAACGCAAAAGCGTGGCACTGATACACTTATCTACAATCGGAGGTTGTGAGAATGACCTTTGTCAGCAGGTGGGTAACCACCCCACGCATACGCGCGAACCGCTACACCCTCTTGCTGACGATTGGAAGTTTCTCACATTTCCGATTGCAAGAGAAGCATAACGCTTCGTAAATTTCAAAAAAATATGTCGCGCCCTCAACCGAGAGCACTCACAAATATACTCAATTATATTCAATTTGCAAAATCAAAATCGCAAAAACGAAAAGACACACACACTCGCGGGCTGGGACGGTCGCCCAAAAGGCGAGTCCGCGAGTGGCTGTCAAAATTACGGATTTTGCCAATTACAAAATTTAGATACCACTATCGTTGTTTGCCGTAGCGATCCTCGACCACTTGCCAATCGATCACGTCCCAAAGTTGGTCAATCGAGCGAGCGCGGTCGTTGCGATAGTCGATATAGTAGGCGTGCTCCCAAACATCAATACCGAGCAGTGGCGTCAATCCGTGGCGCAAGGGGTTGCCTGCATTCGACTCCGAAAGAATCACAAGGTTGCCGTTTTTATTCTCAGCCAGCCACACCCAGCCCGATCCGAAGAGCGATATGGCCGCCTTTGCCAACTGCACCTTCATTGCCTCGAACGAGCCAAAGTCGCGCTTTATGGCTGCGGCTAACGGACCTTCGGGGGCGTGTTTAGCAACTGAGGCGGGGGCTAACGCCATAAAATAGAGGTTGTGGTTGAACACCTGTGCAGCATTGTTATAGAGCGCGCCATCGGCCTGACGCACAATCTCATCCAACGGCAAAGTAGCATAATGTGTGCCGTCGATCATCTTATTGACATTATTGATATAGGTCTGATGGTGCTTGCCATAGTGGTAGCGCAGACTCTCCTCGCTCACATTTGGAGCGAGAGCCGACATCTCGTAAGGGAGTGCGGGAAGTTGAAAAACCGAGATCGAATCGGTAGCGGCGATTGGAGCAGTCATAAGGAGTAAATTGCAAAGCAAGTGTAACATTATCATAGTTTTAAGCACGTTCGACTATCATTACTCCTCGATCGGGACAAAGGCCGATTTCGCATCGCCACACAGAGGGCAGACCCAATCGTCGGGCAACTTCTCGAAGGGTGTACCGGCAGGAATTCCGTTGTCGGGATCACCAACCGCAGGGTCATAAACGTAGGGACACGATGGACATTGATACCTTTTCATAGCTATTTCATTTTTAAGAGTTCGAGCCAAAACACTCAAAAATAGTGCCGCAACATCACAAAACGAGGGCTGCACCCCACACAGGATACAGCCCTCGATTCTACACAAGCGAACTACCCTATCGCTCGACCTCACGACGATTGATCAGCGCCTGAGTGATGGTCATCTCATCGACATACTCCAACTCGTCGCCAAAGCCCAAACCACGAGCGATCGTAGTTACCTTCACCGTCGGATAGGCTCGCAGCCGATTGAGAATATAGAAGAGCGTCGTCTCGCCCTCAACCGAGGTATTGAGCGCCAAGATCACCTCGCGTATCTCGCCTCGCGCCACATTATCAAGCAGCAGATCGATCTTCAAATCCGATGGAGCAATACCCTGCATAGGCGATATCACTCCGCCAAGCACGTGATAGATTCCACGATATTGGCGTGTATTCTCGATCGACAATACATCTGACACCTGCTCCACGACACAGACAGTCGAGTGGTCGCGTCGCTCGTCCGAGCAGATCGGACATACATCAGAGTCCGACAGATTATTACACAGACGGCAGTGGCGAATCTGGGTACGGAAACGATCGATGCTCGATGTCATATCCTGCACGCTCGACACCTCCATACGCAACAGATGCATAGCCAATCGCAACGCTGTTCGGCGACCAATACCAGGGAGTTTCGACAACTCGGCTGTTACATCTTCTAAAAGTCTTGACATAGCCTCGCCTATTAGTCGATCATTTCGATTGTTAGCTCTTCGAGCCAACCTTTGTTACCGTCAGCAATCGTTACCTCAATCCAACCCTCGATGCGATTACCTACTCGTACCTTCGTCCCCTCGTGCAATACGAACATATCGGTTGCATTCTTCTCGGGTGCAGCCTTGACCGACACCGACGCACGCATCACGATAGCCTCGGTGGGCGAGGTTGCGTGGCGACGCTCGGTAACTGCAAATGCCGTTGTCGCCACAAACAGCAACAGACCGACGATTGCCACAAAGAACCCGATCTTGCGGAACAGCAGATTGCTAACCAGCAGATAAGCCATCACCGCAACCAACATTACGGCAAATAATACGAGCGACAGTACCGCCCACGCATTACCGCTGATCATCTGACGAATGCCACGCACCCAGCGCGTTATGAACAGTTCGGGAACAACCTGAATACGATCCTTCGTATAGCTATTAGCGACATCGAGGTTGTAGCGAATATCTGCATCGCCCGGAGCCAAACGCAGAGCCTTGTTGTAGTAAAGAATGGCGTGGCCAATATCGTCCAGCTTGAAGTAGGCATTGCCCATATTGTAGTAGAGCTTTGCCGAGGCCAAGCCCTGCTCCTCAATCGTCTGATAGAGTTCGACTGCACGCGGATAGTTGGCATTGATGTAAGCCGTATTGGCTTCGTCCCACACCTGTTCATTGCTGAGTTTGGGAGTAGAGGATGCTGTTGCCATTTCGGGTGTGGCAACAGCATCCTGAGCCATCGCCAACACAGTAGTGGTCAGCGCAATGCAGAGCATAAATATCTTTTTAAGCATCGTTCGATTCCTCCTATTTTTTGAGCGTTGATTCAAGTTTCGAGATGATATTGACACCATCGGCATAGACCTCGTGCATCTGAGCCGATGCCATAGGCGAATATTGAGCCTCGTCGCACGAGATGATGATGTCGATAAACTGCTGGATCGCATCGGGCGCAATATTGCGCTTACGCAACTCCTCTCGAACATTCTCCTTGGTGAGGTTAGCAACGGGAATATTCAGTTTATCGCTCATATATCCCCACAAGGCACGCAACATCTCCTCGTAGAATCCGTGCTGATTGTCCTGCTCCATAAACTTCGCCGCTACACGGAAGCGCTGCAACGCCACTCGATTGGCACGTTTGCCTCGAATGAGTGTTACGTTCTGCATCTCCTTGATGCGCTTGCGCAGGTAAATCGACACACCTACGAATAGAGCCAATAGCAGAGTCAACACGATCCAATAGCCTGCACTACCTATGAATACCGAACGTACGGGACGCAAGCCCGCCGAGTCCAGTTTGATAAAGCGGATATCCTGACCGAGCAGTTTCACCTCCTCCTTCGACACACCACCAATCACGGGCGCACCCGACAGACCGCCCGACGTGTCAGGATCGATCGTCAGCGACAACTCGCGCGACGAAAGGGTTACATATTTCAGTTGCGAAGGATCGAAATAGGTAAATTCAACTGCCGGAATAGTATACTCGCCCTCGGCACGTGCAATGAACGGATACTCGAATTGGCGATAGCCACTAATGCCCTGCAACGAGTTCTTCAAACTCTCGGTGGTCTTGACATCGTACAACTCGAACGACGAAGGCAGTGCCAGCGTCGGCGCTTGCACGAAAGGCAGGTTGCCCGTTCCCGAAATCTTCACCGTATAGGTTGCAGCCGAATTGGCTGTAAAATTCGACGCAGGTGGCATTGCCTCCATCGTGAATCGACCCACAGCACCCGAGAACGATGCGGGAGCACCCGCAGGCAACTCCTTCACATTGATCTCGACCGGAGATGTGGTCAACTTACGGCGAACCTCCATCACATCAGGCTGATCGAAGAAGGGATCGAATCCGCGCGAACTACCCGGCACAACAATCTGCGCCACAACGGTCATCTCTGCTGGATCGATACTCAACTTACCCGTCTGCTGAGGATAGAGCAGATACTCGCGCACCACCAATGTTTCGTAGATACGACCATCGTAGGTTTCGCGCTGCCACATATTGTTCTCCGAATCCAACTCCTGAGTCCAAAAACCATTGAACGACGGGAATTTAACCCCCTCGCTACCCAGCAACGACACTCGTTTATACAGTTTGAGTGCCGCAACAACAGGCTCACCCTTGAATACATCGGTCTTATTGACCGTCATTCGCATCAGCAGATCATTAGCACCGATAGCCTTCTCGGTCGAACCACCACCTTGCACCGCTGCACCGCCCTGCTGCGAACCGCCCTCGTCAACAACCTCGATGGTTACGGGTTGGGTGCGATAGCTCTTGCCATCAACCGCAATGGCCGCTGCACCGATCGTATACTTACCCTTCGATGTGCCTTGCAACACGTAGGTGTAGGTGTGGTACTCCGATCGCTCCATCGTACCATTGACGATATACATATTGCTGCCACGTGAGGTTACAGGACCTGCAATAAGTTGGAAACCCTCGAAGGTCGGAGCCTCGAAACTATTGCGCTCGGGCTCAGCATTGACCGTAAACTCGATGCGAAAATTCTCACCCGCTGCAAACAACACCGGAGCCGACGCCTCGAACGATACAGGCGACGACGCCCACGACACGACAACAGCCAACAGTGCAACAACGCACAACGACAATTTTCTAATCATATCTATATATTATAATTCTCTTCATAACGTGCCGAACTACCAATATAGTATGCACAACACCATTTTTTTGTCGCTCCTTGCGACAAAATCTACCACCCCCTCAAAACACGACCTCTCCGACGGACAGCCTACGAATGAGGTCTCCGTCGGAGATTCGTGTCAATTTATAGAATTGGCGAAAGCAAGCGCAACGCCAAAAGAGCCACATTGGGCACTCTTAGTGCTTGAAGTCGGCAAAGAAGTCGTTACCCTTGTCGTCCACGATGATGAATGCGGGGAAGTCCTCAACATAGATCTTGCGAACAGCCTCCATACCCAACTCGGGGAAATCGACTACCTCAACGTTCTTGATGCTATTCTTAGCCAAGATCGCAGCAGGACCGCCGATCGAACCCAGATAGAAACCACCGTGCTTCTGGCACGCATCGGTTACTGCCTGCGAGCGGTTACCCTTAGCCACCATCACCATCGAACCACCGTGATCCTGGAACAGATCTACGTAAGAGTCCATACGACCTGCTGTGGTGGGACCAAAGCTACCCGACGCCATACCTGCGGGAGTCTTTGC
>JAZOMS010000302.1:0-3858 GCA_045654145.1 Alistipes sp.
GAGAAGGCGCACCCCGACGTGTTTAATATCCTTTTGCAGGTGTTGGACGACGGTCGCCTTACGGACAACAAGGGGCGTACGGTCGATTTCCGCAATACGATCATCATTATGACCTCAAATATGGGTTCGCACCTAATTCAGGATCGCTTTTCGAAGGCGTTGGTGGAGGGTGGCGAGGTCCCTCAGCAGACCGTTGAACAGACTCGCGACGAGGTGGTCGAACTGCTCAAAACGACCCTCAAACCCGAATTCCTGAATCGCATCGACGAGATCGTGATGTTCACGCCACTCTCGCGCAAGGAGGTCGAGCAGATAGTCAGTCTGCAACTGAATGTGGTCGAGAAGATGCTGTCAGCCAACGGAATACGTTTGGAGGTTTCGGCTGCGGCACGAGAGTGGATTGCCGAGGCAGGCTACGATCCGATGTTCGGTGCTCGTCCCGTTAAGCGTACGATCCAGCGATATGTGATCAACGATCTGTCGCGTCGAATTTTGGCGGGCGAGGTAGATCGTGCGCATCCGATACGTATCGACGCTACGTCCGATGGCTTGACCTTTGAGAATTAGTCGTAATGCTCGGCGAATAGTTTCGGGGCTGCATCTTAGGGTGTGGCCCTTTTGCTTTTCGTGTGGTCGATAATGGCATAAATGTGGTGCATAACGGCCTAAAACCCCTCTTAGAGCCCACTTTGGGGCATATCAGTGGTCGAAAATTCACTCTATTTTCCTACTTTTGCTGCACTGAAAACGGAGTGAAACAATAGAATTATTATGGAGTATTTGTATCTTTTGCTCTGCCTCGGTGCGATTGTCGTGAGTGCAGATTGGCTGGTAGCTGGTGCGGTAACGATTGCCAAGCGTTTCCGTATTTCGGATTTTGTGATTGGTGCCGTGATTGTGGGTGTCGGAACATCCTGCCCCGAACTTGTGGTGAGTTCGATCGGTGCGTTCGGTGGTAGTTCGGATATTGCCATTGGCAATGTCGTTGGGTCGAATATCTTCAACGTGTTCGGTATCTTAGGTCTGACGGCGATCATTATGCCGGTGGTAGTGTCGCGCGAGAATATGCGCTACGATCTGCCCGTCTGCATCGGTGTATCGGTGGTGGCTATGTTGCTCGCCTTCAACTTCTTTATGGGTGGTGCGCCTGTTGTTGGGCGACTCGATGGATTGGTGCTGTTGGCTTGCTTCCTACTCTTTATGTATCTCTCGTTGCGTGGCTCGAAGGACAACAACGCAGTGTCGGACGAGGTGATCACCAACAAGGCTCTCTGTTTGGGCATTGGCAAGGTGCTCGTTGGTCTTGCTGGTCTGATCGTTGCGAGCAACTTCTTCCTCGACAATGCGATCGTTATCGCAAAGGCGTGGGGTGTGAATGAGGCCTTCATCTCGATTACGTTGGTGGCTTGTGGAACGTCATTCCCGGAGCTTGCGGCCTCGTTGGTTGCCGCTGCCAAGAAGAATACTCAGCTGGCTTTGGGTAACATCATCGGCTCGAACATTTTCAACCTCTCTTTCATTCTCGGTGTGGCGTCGCAGATAACTCCGCTGACCAATTCGGGCATCACGATGGTCGATTATGCGGTGATGATCCTCGCAGCGGTCGTGCCTCTGTTGCTCGGTTTCAGGGGCAAACTCAGCCGTCTGTCGGGTCTGTTTATGGTTGCTTGCTTTGTAGCTTATAATGCATACCTACTCTCGATTCAGATGTAATGTGGTCGCAATAGATGTAGAAGAAAGAGCCGCATCCCAAGGTTGGGGTGCGGCTCTCGTTTTCAACAAACACAAACTTTATTCAGCGGGCGTCGCGGTTACCTCCTCGGGGAACGAGATCAGGTAACGCAGGTGCTCCAACTCGCGCATATAGTTACGCTTTGGGAGCTTGGGCGAATAGACGTAGCAGTCGAGCGTAATCACCTCATTGGTTGCGGTATTGACCGTAGTGTAGCTTACGAACGGACCACCCATAAAATCATTTGCTACATCCCAGAAACCACGCAGCTCGGCCCACAAGCGCCCTTCGCTACGGAAGGTGCGATAGTCGGGGTCGTAGATCTCGGCAGTGGTCATATATGAGCCGTCCGACGGACCGGGGATCAGTGCGGCGTACTTGTTGCGAGCAGCGAGCAGTGCGTCGTGCGACAGATCCTTCGGACCGGTATAGGGGTACGAGTAGATGAAGAAACCCATACTCGATTGGGGCATTTCGAACGAGATCCACGCAAAGTCATCGGTCTGGTTGCGAAGGACGTAGCCCTTAGGTACGTTCATCGTGATGCCGAACTTGTCGTAGAGCAGCTGTAAGAGCCCCTTTTCGTAGTAGCGCTGTCCGTAGGCGATGGTGCGATCGCGCTCGGTCGATTCGAGCACCTGCAACAACATCTGGCGGTTGGCATCGATGAATGCAGTAGCCGATTTCAAGTTGGGGGCGGTAAGTTGCAGAATCACCTGTGGCGACGAGAAGCGGTCATACTGCACGCTCAGTCCAGCCTCCGAGTGGCTGGGATTGATGTCGATGTCGAGGATGTTGCGGTGGCGCTGCACGAGATTCTTGAATCCCGAGGGGAGCGTACGCAGCAGATCGAACAGCGGCTCAGTCTGGTTCAACACAGGCACGGGCTGCTGCAATACGGCACGCAATGTGTCGCCTAACTCGCCCTGCCACTCATTGTTTTCGGCGATGACAATCAGCTCGTAAGGAGAACCCTGCGAAACGGGACGGTCGAGGTTGTCAGCGGTCTTGAATGCGTCGCACGAGCAGATGGTTGTGGCTGCCAAGGCAACGACTATTGACTTGAATAGGCTTTTCATCGTGGTATGTTTTTAAGTTAAAGACTCTTGTTTTCGTAGGACAAATATATAACTAATTACTTAGTTAAACAAATTTTCTCTCAAAAAAATAGATTTTGACCCAATCATTGCTAATTTTGTGCGAGTAAATCAATTAAACAAACAAAGGCAATGCGTGTGAAACCACCGAAGTTCCTGCGCCGATTGATGCCCGATCTGATTTGGGACATCGAGGACAAAGAGAATGTATTCCTTACGTTCGATGATGGTCCTACGCCCGGCATTACGGAGTGGATCCTCGCTACGCTTGACAAGTACGATGCCAAAGCGACCTTCTTCTGCTTGGGCAAAAATGTTGAGGCCTATCCCGATCTCTATCAGCGTATTATCGACGCGGGACACCGTGTGGGCAACCATACCTACTCGCACCAGAAGGGGTGGGGTATGCCTACGGATCGCTATGTTGAGGATGTCGATTTTGCAGCAGATATGATCCAAAGCGATCTGTTCCGACCGCCCTATGCCCGCATTACTCCCGCACAGACACGTGCCCTCGCACAGCGCTACCGACTCATAATGTGGGATATCATCTCGCGCGACTACAACCGCAAGATCTCGCCTCGCACCTGTCTGCGCAATGTGGTACCCTATATCGAAGGTGGCTCGATCATCGTCTTTCACGACTCGGTCAAGGCATTCCGAAATATGCGCTACGCTCTCCCTCGCACACTCGAAGAGATACATCGTCGAGGGCTGCATTGTGCCCGAATTGAGTAGCGAGCTACCAACCGCCAAGGGCTGATAATGAGAAAGTGAGCCGATTTTTTTTGATACTTTCGGGAAAAGTGTTACTTTTGTGGCCGTTAAGCGACAATAACTAATTAAATTATACAATTTCCTATGCAGATTACAGCAGCAGACATCAAAATCGGTATGTGCATCGAGATGGACGGCAAGACCTACATCGTCGTAGATTTCCAGCACTGCAAGCCGGGCAAAGGTCCCGCATTCGTACGTTCGAAGCTCAAAAACCTCGAAAATGGCCGCGTATTGGAGAATACCTTCTCG
>JAZOMS010000303.1:0-3459 GCA_045654145.1 Alistipes sp.
CTACCAGATCAAGAAGGGTAATAACGGCATCAGTCGCGATCTGGCCAATCGTATCGTTAACTACTATCCGCAGATCAACTTCACGTGGCTGATAACGGGCGAGGGGGCTATGACCGTCGATGGCAATGGCGATATGGGCATCCCGTTCTACGACTGTTCGAGTCCCGAGGAGCTCGGAGGGCTGTCAACGGCTGTGCCTAATGGCTATGTGGCGATGCCCAATTTCGAGGATTGTTGTGCGGTGGTCGCCCACAATTGGTCAGCAAAGGATGGTATCCCGCAGGGATCATACGTCTTTCTGCACCGTATGGAGAAGCGTTACGTGCGTATGGGGCAGTATTTTCTGATTTCGGACGAGTATGTCGGTTTCTGCCACATCAAGACGTTGAGCAAGGTGCGCAAACTAAAAGTTACGGGTAGCAAGGTGCCCCCGACGCTCAAACACCTCGACCGCGAGGAGGCTCGCGAACTCTATCTGGTTCGTGGTATATTAAATGTTATTGGTAAATAAGTTAGATGGTATAAAACTATGTTGATGACAATCTTTTGGGATTTTGATCCCGTGCTGTTCCGTATTGGCGAGAGCTTCGAAATTCGCTACTACGGTTTGATGTGGGCGTTGGCAATAGGTTTGGCGGCTGTGATGTTCGACCGCTTTGTCAAACGCGAAGGCCTGCCCGAGAAGGTGTCAGAGTCGATCTTCTATTTTGGCACGCTGGCAACGATCATCGGCTCGCGCGTGGGACACTGTTTGTTCTACGAACCCGATAAATATCTGGCTGAGCCTCTGCGTATTCTGACCGATATACGCGATGGCGGTATGGCCAGCCACGGTGCGGCAATTGGTCTGTTGATCGGTTTGTGGTTGTTCTCGCGCCGCAATAAGTTACCCTATCTTTGGTCGCTCGATCGCATTATGATCGCAGTGGCGATTGGTGGTGCGATGGTGCGTTTTGGTAATCTGTTCAATTCGGAGATCATTGGAGCTCCGACCGATGCTCCGTGGGGTTTTATCTTTGCACGTCTGTATCCGTCTGGGACGCCCGTTGAGGCGATGGTGGCTCGCCATCCTGCACAGATCTACGAGGCGCTGTGTTATGTTGCTACCTTCGTGGTGCTGATATGGCTCTACTATAAGCGCGATATGGCGCGTCGTCGTCCGGGATTGATGTTTGGTGTAGGTCTGATCGGTATCTTCCTGACCCGATTCTTGATCGAGTTTGTCAAGGAGAATCAGGAGGCTTTCGAGCAGTCGTGGACACTCAATATGGGGCAGTGGCTCAGCGTGCCATTCATTGTGATGGCTATCGTGCTGATCGGCTACTCGCTGACTCGACCCGAGATCAAGCCTGCCACTGCGAAGCCTGCACCTGCAACAAACGCTCCTAAAACCAAAAAAACGAAGAAAAAGTGGTAAACGATAGCATTACACAGTTGTTGTTCAACGCCTTGGCGCAGCATCGCACGGTGGTTCTGTTGGGAATCGGCTCGTTGCGATTCCGTCGTGTGGCAGCCAAGTTGGAGAGCTCGACACTCACTCCGCCACGCAATATGTTCCGTTTTTCGAGCCGTGAGGAGGGGCTTTCGTTGCTTGATATGTTGATCGCTGAGGCGGGTTGTACACCCGTGGAGGGAGAGGAGGCCTATCGTCGTTGGTTGCACCGTGTCAAACAGGAACATTTGGTTGTGATCGAGGGTGTTGGACGTATCGAGGAGGACTTTTTCTATCCCTCCGAAGAGTTGGAACGAGTGCTCAATCCCATTGCCCTTAACCCCATTACGTTGCATCGTCGTCGCTCATTGCGAGGCTTGTGGATCGGATTGGCAGCTGTTGCATTGGTGGCAGTGGCTAGCGGTGCGTGGTGGTATGTGAAGATGCGCCCGAATCCCATCCCGCAAGTGGTAGAGCAAGGGGCGGAAATGCCTGCTGCTAAGGCGATTGATAGTGTCGCGAATAGTGCAGTTGAGCCTACTGAGAAGGTTGTCCCTATGTCTGAAATAACTCCCGTTTCGGAGAATAGTCCGGCTCCTTCATCGACCGAGATTGGCGAGATGACTTCGGGTGTGAGCTATGTTGTTGTGGGAGTCTTTTCGACTGAGGAGAATGCCCGCAAGTTCATCGAGCAGATGGCACGTCGCTCTCCCGAAATCGTTTGCCGAGCCTACAAATTCCCAGGGGCGAAATTTATGGTGAGTGGATTCGAATCTATCGATGGGGTAGAGGCTGCGACCTTTATTCGCAACCATCGAGCGAAGTTGCCCGATCTCTGGGTCTATAAACGCAAATAGGTTATTGTAACAAATTAAGGTCGCCCCCGAAAGGGCGACCTTTGTTTTGATAGTTGTGAATGTAAATATCAGCCAACGTTTATTTGGCGGATATAATAATTTATTTAACTAGCTTGAAATCAATCTGATATTTGTAAAATTCAATGTTGTTAGTAACCGATAAAGCTCGTTTTAAGCGAGTGTCGCTATCAAGTCCGATAATGACGCCACGAACTGCTTGGTTGTTTTCAGCCACTTCCTCTTTGATATACCCCATATATCGCTGAATCTGACCTATAACGACATCTGACGCACGACCTTTTTTCAGTTCAATAACGAGTAGGGTTTTGCGATCCTTGCTAATGGCAAGAATGTCAATCGGACCTGTATCGGAAGGATATTGCTGACCGATCAATTCGCCTCCTTCTTCGTAAATATCGTATTTTTTACCAAGTGGAGTGCTCTTCCAATTCTTAATCAAAAAGTCTTCGAGGTGTTTCTCCATAGCAAACTCGGCAGCGTCCTCAACCTCGTCGTTATTACACGAAATTATGGTTGTATGGGCATTCATTAGCGATTCTATCTCGGTCGCATAATTAGTTATATTGCAGCAGGTTCCGATTGATCCGCACGAGCTACGTAACTCCTTACTCATATCGGCACGAGCAATCTTTTCACTAAACCACTCTACCTTTCGACGATGAGGAAATAGTCCATTGGGAACATAATAATAATTACCGATTATGCGTCCAACATAGTAGTATCCTTTGCCATCGGGAGAAAGTACGATATCATCTACTTGCAATCCCTTGCAGATAGTCCACAGCATACCGCACGACAATCCAGCCGCAACTTTTGACTTTTCAGGACGATTTTGCAGAAAAATTGGGACAAATTCCTTGTTGAAATCTTTCCAATGATCTGGCAACGATGTGGTTAGATCCTGATATATGTCAAAATCAGCCCCAATAAACCCCTCATTTACACATTGTTCGGCGTGGATCCCACCGCGTCCGAGCATTACTCGATTATACTGCTTTGCCATTTATTAGCAACCTTCTTACTTCAAAATACTCTTCAAAGTCTTATTGACGATCTGGCGCGTTGCGGTGGTGGTTGCCGACTGAGCCGCCTTGCCCAAAATCGATTTGCCACTCGACTTCGAGCCGCCCGTCAACGACTTTGCCAACG
>JAZOMS010000304.1:0-1907 GCA_045654145.1 Alistipes sp.
CGTTGGAGGACTTGGACGAGAAGTTTGTTGCGGAGTGCGTCGATGTGGAGGCTTACAAGGAGTATGCAGGTCGCTGGGTGAAGAATGCCTACGATCCGCAGTTCACGGTCGATGGTCGTTACGACGAGAAGGCTGCTGCTGCGGCTGAGACGCTCGATATCTACATCTGTATGAAACTCAAATCGGAGGGCTTGGCTTTCCGCATTGAGAAACATACCCACAACTATCCCCACTGCTGGCGTACCGATAAGCCGGTGCTGTACTATCCGCTGGATTCGTGGTTTATCCGCACGACGGCACTCAAAGAGCGTATGATGGAGCTCAATACCACGATCCGATGGAAGCCCGAATCGACCGGTACGGGTCGCTTTGGTAAGTGGTTGGAGAATCTGAACGATTGGAACTTGTCGCGTTCGCGTTTCTGGGGTACGCCGCTACCGATCTGGGCTACGGAGGATCGCTCGGAGATGAAGTGTATCGGCTCGGTTGAGGAGTTGGTTGCGGAGATCGAGAAGGCGGTTGCTGCGGGTGTGATGAGCGAGAATCCCTACGCACAGTTCAAGGTGGGCGATATGTCGAAGGAGAACTACTCGACAATCGACTTGCACCGTCCCTACGTTGATAATATCGTGCTGGTGTGCGAGTCGGGCAAGCCGATGCGCCGCGAGGCGGATCTGATCGACGTTTGGTTCGATAGTGGTGCGATGCCTTACGCTCAGTTGCACTATCCGTTCGAGAATGGTGGCGAGGAGTTCAAGGATGTCTATCCCGCCGACTTCATCGCTGAGGGTGTCGATCAGACTCGTGGTTGGTTCTTCACGCTGCACGCAATCGCAACGATGTTGTTCGACTCGGTAGCATTCAAGAACATCATTTCGAATGGTCTGGTGCTCGATAAGAATGGCAACAAGATGTCGAAGCGTCTGGGTAATGCAGTCGATCCGTTCGAGGTGATGGATAAGTATGGTCCCGACGCAGTTCGTTGGTATATGATCTCGAACTCGCAGCCGTGGGATAACCTGAAATTCGATGTCGAGGGCGTTGATGAGGTACGTCGTAAGTTCTTCGGTACGCTCTACAATACTTATAGCTTCTTCGCGCTCTATGCCAATGTCGATGGCTTTACGGGCTCGGAGGAGGAGATCCCCGTTGAGAATCGTCCCGAAATCGACCGCTGGATCATCTCGTTGCTCAACACGCTCGTTAAGAACGTAACGGAGTGCTTGGAGGGTTACGACCCGACACCTGCGGCACGTATGATTCAGGAGTTCGTGGGCGAGAACCTCTCGAACTGGTACGTTCGTCTGAACCGTAAGCGTTTCTGGGGCGGCGGTATGACCGAGGATAAGTTAGCTGCATACCAGACCCTCTACACCTGCCTCGAAACCGTTGCGAAACTTGCGGCTCCGTTTGCACCGTCCCTCTCGGATCGTATCTGCTGCGAGCTGAACGCAGTGAGTGGTCGCCATTCGGATTCGTCGGTACATTTGGCGTCGTTCCCCGTGGCTGACGAGAAGTTGGTCAATGGCGATTTGGAGGAGATGATGTCGCTGGCTCAGAAGCTCTCGTCGATGGTTCTTGCACTGCGTCGTAAGGTCAATATCAAGGTGCGCCAGCCGCTGATGAAGGCTATGGTGCCCGTTTTGGACGCCAAGATGGCTGCACAGATCGAGGCTGCACGTGCGCTGGTTATGAGCGAGGTGAATGTTAAGCAGATCGAACTGATCGAGCAGACGGCAGGCGTGATCACCACGCGCATTAAGCCCACCTTCAACACTCTCGGTCCTCGCTATGGCAAGTATATGAAGCAGATTGCAGCGTTGGTTGCGACGTTCGACCAGCAGCGTATTGCCGAGATCGAGTCGTCGGAGAAGCTGATGTTGGAGGTTGCGGGCGAGCAGTTGGAG